>JBBQOJ010000269.1:0-5165 GCA_038330815.1 Chitinophagales bacterium
TGTAAGAGCTAAGGTTGCCATCGGAATGAAAAATCTCACCTACAATTTATTTCGCTTGATGCAGTTAAACATTGAATTAAAAGCGTAGCCATGGGCTACGTGTGCCCGTACGTGGGCAAAGTGAGGCCAAGGCCTCAAAAAAATAAAAAAATCACGCTCAAAATCGCTTAAAACCAATTCATCTGTTTATTATATTAATACCATTAACCCTTTAGAAAAAAAGAAGGGTTTTTAGAGGTCCCCTATAAATGAAATGGTTTTAGTTTCTCCCTTTTTAATATGCACCCGTTCAAAGTCTTTCAATTCCTGCAGGGGCCTGGTAACGGTACGCACCATATCGCGGATATAAAGCTGAACAATTTCGTCCCCATCCCGATCGCTTGTATTGCTTTCCTGCACGGTAACTTTCAAAGGCTCGCCGGCGGTTATCCTTTCCGGAGAATCTGTCATTACCGGGGTCAATCGCTACAGGGTTTGCATTTGTAGAAGCAATAAAAAAATCCTGGTACCACTAACGCCGATCCCTTTTCGTTATTTTTTACCACTTATTTACACCACTTTGCCAGCTACATTGTGTACCTGACCGGGTATTGACTGACAGCATATTTTAAAAATGGTTTACATCAAAGTCGTTACTTTTGGGAAGCCAATATTCACCGGAAAGCTACCTGCTTCATTTCCCAGCCATCAATCGCCAACGGTATACCCGAAGCGGTCAGTGGAACATTTAACGCTTTACTTGCTAAAGTTCTATCACACTGCAGGCAGGGGCAACTATTTTTTATTTACCATAATTAAATTATTATGAAGCAACTGGCATTTCTCCCGTTATTATTAATCGGGTATTGTATCACCGCACAGTCGGTAGGTATCGGTACCACGGCGCCCAACAATTCCAGCTCCCTTGATCTTGGCCAAAGTGCAAAACCCCTGGTGCTGCCCAGGATAACCACCTCGCAAATGAATTCGGTGACCAGCCCGGCGCTGGGAATGATCATTTACAACACGGATGAGCATCAATTGTACAGTTACATGCGCTTCCGCTCCAATCTTATAATCGGGCAAAGCAGTAACCGGTGGCAACCCGTTTCAACCGGGCCACGAATGCTTGGCTGGGGCGTGGTAGACAGTTTTGGAACAGAACTTAACGGCAGCCTTACCTATTCGGTTACCTGGGATGCAACCAATAATTGGTACCGGTTGTCGCTCACCCATCCGCATGAATATTACAAAGACAGCATGTTATTAATGATTACGCCCGTAGGTAATGGCGCCTGGGACCAGATACCCTCTACCGGGGAATTGATTGAAGGGAATGCCAGGTTGGCCAGTATAAAATTCACGGATGCGTCCAGGATTGCCGATGGATTTTCTGTCCTGCTGTCGAGGCGACGAAGCGGGTTTCATTTTGTGTTGTATGATCTGCGAAAGGATCCATATTGATGATGGTTAAACCAGGCGGATGACTGATATCCTTTCTAATCGGTGCCGATTTGTAAAGTGGAAAGCACTACCTGAACCTTTGGCAGTGTTGATGATGTGGCGTGTCCCCCGCCGTGGCGGAACGGGGGCCGGGCTTTCCGTTGCAAGTCCGCTGCCGATGAATCGGCATGCGGGCTTTCCACTGCAATCCCTCACGCGGGCATCCCGTTTACCTTCCAGGCGATGTCTCCGCAACGCATACATTCAGCCATAAAAAATCATCAGCGGAACTCCGTCGTTAATTCGAAGATGGTGTTCGTTTTAAAGAAGATATTATTCGCTCCGTAGCACGGGAGTCCCGGCAAAATATTTCCGATATACATTCAACAACCTTTACTGCCACATCGCCAGGGAAGTGGAGGGTACGATACTTTAAATTTTGTAGCTCCACCAACGTCGGGGTTTCGTAAATGATTTCGGCAGGGTTCAAAAATGGCACACGGAAAACCCCGCCGGGACACAGTCTTCAAGGTTGTAAAGTCGCGGACCAACGCTGGTGGCGGTATGAATTTTATTTAAATGCTATTTTTAGTCGCCTTGAAAAATTTATGCTACCCGGCTATTTCCATCCACCACCAAGGGATCGGTACAAATCTATAAACGCAGGTTTCACTTTATTTTTAGCGTCCACCATTTCCAATTCTGCTGACAAAACATTGGCCTGTGCCAGGATAACTTCCAGGTAGGAAGCATAACCGGCGAGGTAGAGGTCAATGGATATACTTACGGCCTCCTGCAGCGCTTTTGTCTGCTGTATTTTTAGTTAATAAAGTTGCTGGAAATTTTGAATACGGCTTAAATTGGTGGCCACTTCTGTATAGGCACCGGTGATTGTTTTTTGATAATTATAAAAGGCAGCAGTAGCTGTTGCGCCCGTTCGCTGAAAATTACTCAATAGCGATGCGGTTAAAAAGCGGCGCAGTTAACCCCCCAATAAGGCCAAATAACCCACCATCATGGTATTACTGCGGCCAATTTGGCGGGGAAACCTGCTCAGCAAGGTATTCAATCCGTTTTCGGTTTCTACCAGTTGCTGGCGGTAACTCACTTCCAGGCTTTTTGTATTGATCAGTTGGGCTTGAAATTGGCGTACCGCTAATTCTGTTGCCCTGCCCGCCAGCCTTTACGATATAAAAATCAGCAAAGCGGGTAAGTGGAGTAAAACTTGTCATTTTGATCGTGTTGGTACTATCCACTGCATACATTTAGTAACGATCCTGTATTTCAAAAACTGCTTTCTGTGGCAGCATTAACACACTGTCTGCACTGTTGGTAAGTACTACCATACCAGAGTATCCATGGCGCAACATACTGCCGGGATTTGGAAACTTCGCTCTAAATGCAATAGACCCGGTACCCTGGTCAAACTGGCTGGTCATTGTTTCAATAGCACCGTCAAATTTATACCGGCTACCATCTGCCAGGTTTAGCTGCACCTCGTTGCTGCTGCGATTTTCCTTCTTCAATTTATCCCTCAAATATCTAAGGTATTCTTCCTCCTAGATTTTAGAATAAGCATACACCAACCTGATATCCGATACCGTAGTGAGTAAGCTTCCCTCCGACAGCAGGCTGCCGGTTTTAAAGGGGATGCGATCAATTATACCATCAAAGGGAACGGTAACACGGGTATACGAAAGGCGCGTTTTTGCCATTGAAAGGTTGGAAAGTACCTCATTAATTTTTGCCTGCTGTGCGTTTTGTTTGGCCCTGGCCACGTCCATCTCACTGTTAGAAATAATATCTTTATCCACCAGTAATTTCACCCTGCTCATTTGAACTTCGGCTTCTTTGGAAGAAGCGATCGCATTACTTAACAATGCGTTTGCCGGGGATACTTCCGCCTGGTATTCGTCGGTATTAATCGTAAAAAGTGGTTGGTCTTTTTTTACCGGCTGGCCCTCATCTACATAAATTTTCTCAAGGTACCCTGCTACCTTATTCCTTAATTCAACATTACTGGTGGCTTCAACACTTGCTACATAAGAACGCTGTAAAAAAGTGTCCTTCGTTGCCAATACAATTACCGGTATTTCCTGGTTGCTCGCTTTCTTCTTCCTGTTGTTCTTATTTCCACAGGATACAAAGAAAATGGCCAGGAGGGTTATTACTATTCTAACGTTTACTGGCATACTAATTTATGGAGTTATAGATAGCCTTAAATGCTATTTTACGTACGGCTTCAAAGATTGACTTCAATTTCTATCTGCCATAGTATAGCCTAAGCCCACCAGTTTTATTATGGATCGGAAGATAACTCCCGGGTATTAGATGCCTGTTAGCGCCAAATGAAATTGTAATTAAAAGTTGAGCGGGTGAAATGTTTTACTTATAACTTCCCTATTGAATAACTCCGGGTAATGCAGCTGGTTAAACGATTTGCCTACCGGTTATTCCCCGGATACCACGATTGATAAGTACCCGGTAGACTATTCTTTGACTGTTTAAATGAATGTTGTGCCTTAACAACAGCACAGCAGGAACTGATTGAGCGTGACAAACCAGGGTGTTATAGTTCAAAAAACAGGGTGGTGTTGTCGGGGTTTCGCAAGTGAATAAGTTGTGGTTGGAAAATGGTGCAGCGAAAATCCGCCATTTCTCAAGCGTATGAATGCCAGTAACTATGCTGGGTGCATTTAACGAAAGTATTTTCTAATTGAGGGTGATTTACATTTCCTAATAGCTAAACGTTTCCCCTCCACCCAAACCCATATCGCTATCATCATGGGCCGATAACCCCAGGTTTCTTGTAAGAATATAACGCCCCTCATGTAATGCATCGGGCAGGTATAGTTTTTGAAACCATTGTTATCCATTCCTTCCTTCTTTTTTGCAAAAAGTGCTTTGGCTTGCTCTAAATTGGGCTGTTTAATTGATAAAGTAGGGCCTGGATGTTGCACTATTTTTTTTGAGCTGGTTTCACTTTCCAGCGGAATAAGCTGCTTACCACAAATAGGACAGCTTCCGGCTTATCGCTTATAACCTCCGGATGCATTGGGCAAATGTATGTTTGTTGCTAGTGTTCTCTATTTTTAATGTAAAATGGTGAAGGGAAAATCCACCCTTAGTTTTTCCCAGGCCACTGCTATCTTACCACCCTTGTTTTTGCCCGGCACAATAAAATACTGAAGCCGTTCTATTGGTGCATTCTTATAGGGCTTTACTTTTACTCTTACAATATCCTCTTTTTCATCGTATTCGGTGGCCAGGTGTTGTTCCCAGTTTTTATTAATAATAATGGTCCATTCCTTTTTACCGGGTATGGTAAAGAAGGCATATTTGCCGGCGTCAATTGTTTTACCGTTCACCTGGAAAGGCTTGCTAATTTCAATGGTAGTTGCATCATGAGCGCCGGTAACCCAAACCTCGTCGAAAGGAACCAGTCCACCCCAAATTATTCTTTTACGAACCCCGGGTGAATGATACGTTATTTTTATACTGTCGCCATTGATAGCAGCCACCGCCATCGACAAAATACTTTTTTTTGAAGTGTCTTTTACCAGGTTGGGGTTATAGCAAACTTCAGGAGTTTGCTGAGCTGGTAAAGCTATGGCAATCAAAAAACCCGCTACTACCAGTGATAATTTTAAATAAACATTCATAAGGTTGGTTTTGATTATGATTAATGGTTATGCCCTGCCATTGGGTCGGCACCTTTTTTAAAAACATATTCACTATGCAAC
>JBBQOJ010000270.1:0-5162 GCA_038330815.1 Chitinophagales bacterium
TGATACGCCCGGCTCACCGCTGAAACCAACTCCAATCGCTAAACGCAGCTGGCATTTCGTGGGCAATAATGTGCATGATTTTGTGTGGGCGGCTGATCCTGACTATCGTCATATCGTAAAAAAAATGCCGGGTGGAGGCACTACGTTACACGTAATTTATAACTTCAGGGAAAACGATCCGAAGAATGATACCGCCTGGCAAACCGTGGCCGATGCTGCCGTATTTGTATTGCCCTATATTGAATCTAAGTTTGGTAAATATCCTTATCCTCAATATTCTTTTATACAGGGCGGCGATGGTGGTATGGAATACCCGATGGCAACCTTGTTAAATGGCCCGGGGTTGGGTACGGTATTTCATGAATGGATGCATAGTTGGTACCAGATGATGCTGGGTACCAACGAAAGCCTGTACGGCTGGATGGATGAAGGCTTTACCGAATTCGCCACCAACTACGTGGAGGCTTACTACCGGGATAAGTTCACCCGTGTAAGGCAGGCAGGCAATGCGCCATTTTTACGAGTCCTCGATTCGCTGGCTGACCTTTTGCCATCCGAACATTACGGTAGTTACCAATCATATTTCAATCTTGCCAAAAGTGATTTGGAAGAGCCCCTGACAACCCATGCGGATCATTTTGAAACCAACACCGGTTATAGCATTGCGGCCTATTCAAAAGGGCTGGTATTTATGGAACAATTGGGATACATTGTTGGCGCGGAAGTACGCGATAAAATTTTATTGAAATATTATGAACAATGGCGGTTTAAACATCCCAACGCCAGCGATTTTGTAAAACTGGCTGAAAATGTGAGCGGATTAAAATTAGACTGGTACAAGGAATATTTTGGCCATACCATCAAAACCATCGATTACGGTATCGACAGTTTATGGGAAGAAGGCGGTGTTTCAAAAATACGATTGGTGAGAAAAGGCCTGGTGCCGATGCCCATCGACCTGGTACTTACTTTTGCAGATGGCACCACCGTAACCCAGTATATACCCCTTAACCTGATGTATGGTACCAAGCCATCCGAAAATAAGGGAGCCGCAAGGGTAGTGCATACCCCATGGCGCTGGACACATCCTGCTTACGTGGTGGAATTTAAGAGAAGGCTCACTGAGCTGAAAAAGGCCGAAATCGATCCTACCAGGCGGATGGCGGATATTGATCCACGGAATAATGTGTTGCAGTTGAACTGGTAACGCAGGCGAACCTTTATTCACTGTGAAGCACGGCTAATGACTGCCCGAGATGCAAAACGTGTTTAATACTTTTGAATATTTCCCAAATGATTCAGCCAATAATAGCAGCCACCACCCGCAGGGCAACAATAGCAGATGCGGTAGCATTGGCGGCAATCGGACGTCAAACTTTTTTTGACACCTTTAAGGACACTTGCACCGAAAGCGACATGACCGGTTTCCTGGAAAGCTATTTCAGCCTGGCACAGGTTACAAAGGAATTGCGAAATGACGAGGAGTACTTTTATATCGCTGAGCACAACGGCGTATTGGTAGGATATGCCCGTTTTATGGAAGATTACAGTTGCTTTTCTTTAATGAAACAATGGAAGGCACTGGAATTAAAAAGGCTCTATGTGTCGCAGGCGTTTCATGGCCAGGGAGTAGCCCAAGAGTTAATGGAAGTAGTGTTGAATTTTGCCACCGGCGGGCAGTACCAGGTAGTTTGGCTGGGTGTATGGGAACACAACCTGCGGGCGCAAAGGTTTTATGAAAAGGCTGGATTTACGTATTCCGGCCATACCCACGATTTCCCGATCGGCGATACGCCTCAAACAGATCGCTGGTACTGGAAATTTTTATAGTAGACATGAAAAAACCTCCCGATTCCCATAGGAGGTTTTTTTTATTGGTCCCGCTCATGATGTAATGTTATCGCCCAAAAAACTTGTTTACCGCTTCAATCCTGTTACCTACATGTAATTTTTCATATATGTGGTACACGTGTTTTCTAACAGTTTGGGGGCTAATGAATAACTGGTCTGCAATCTCTTTGTACAACAAGCCTTTGGATAGCATCTCCAAAATTTCCTTTTCTCTTTTTGACAGCGCGCCAAGTGAATCCGGGGAGGCTACCGCAATATTTTTATTTTGAAAAGTGGCTACTACTTTACGGGCAATCTGGCTGCTCATTGGAGCCCCGCCTTCGTACAATTCCATAATGGCATCCAGCAATTTATCCGGCGCAGTTTTCTTTAATACATAACCACTTGCACCTGCACTAAGTGCCTCAAAAATCTTTTCATCTTCTTCATACACGGTACACATCATAAATAAAACATCCGGCATTTCTTCTTTAAGAATGCGCACCACTTCAATGCCATTAATACCCCCGAGGTTAATATCCATCAGCACTATGGCAGGCTTCAAAAGGGGAATATTAACAATGGCCTCTTCACCGTTTACACAAGAACCAGCCAGAAAATAACCATCTGCCATATCAATTATTTGCTCCAATGCATTGCGTATATCATTGTTGTCTTCTACTATTGCGATTGATATATCCATAATTGGTACAAAGTTGACTTAAAAAATAGTAAATGTCAATACCCTAAAGGGGGTATTTGATATTTTTGGTGACTTTACATGGCCACCTGTAACAGGAATTTTGTTTTAAAAAAAGGCTCTGTAAATACTTTTTCTATCTCCCAGATTCTTGGTTTACAATTACTTTCAAAAATTTCGGTAGTTAAATCGCCCCCTTTTAAGCAAATGAGGCCGTTCGGTTTTGCCCCTTTTTTCAACAGGGGTTTGCTCCAGCGCCATAAGTCTTTTAGCGGTGCCACTGCCCTTGACACCACCACATCAAATTTCCGTTGTTTAATTTCTTCCGCCCGGCAGTGTTGGGTACTGATATTGCTGAGCCCAATGGCAGTGGCAACTTCGTTTACCACTTTTAGTTTTTTGTTGATGCTGTCTACCAGGTGAAAATGGGTGCCAGGGAAAAATATAGCCAGCGGTATACCGGGGAATCCGCCTCCACTTCCAAGGTCGAGGATCTCTGTGCCGGGTAAAAATTCAAACTGGGTGGCTATGGCCAAAGAATGCAATACATGGTGTTCGTAAAAATTATCCATGTCTTTGCGGGAGATGACGTTGATCTTCTCATTCCAGTCGCGGTACAGTTCCTGCAGTGCGGCAAATTGCTGTAACTGGGTCGGCGTAAAATCCGAAAAATATTGTTGTATTGTTTCCATATTAATCCTGCAATGTATTTCGTATTGTGTCAAGGGCCTTTTCCTTGTTGTTTATTTCCAACCCGGGCCCGGTTTTCGTATCAACGTGCCTGCAAAGATGAAATAATAAATAAACATCCAGATATCAAAGAATAAAATATAGGGGTATAAGTCTTTTTCCTGCAGCTTTTTCATGGCCGGGTATAGCACCACTGCCTGTACCAATAACCGCGTGGCAAATACTACCAGGGCCCATTGCCAACTAAAGAAGATGATGGCAGCGGCCAGCAAGGGGAAAAATAAAAAATGGGAGAGTGAATAGGTGCCCAATAGAAATTTATGAAGCGGCCGGTAATATTTAGCCGTGCTGTAATGCCGTCTTTTTTGTTTTATCCATTGCTTCCACGATGCAGGTGGCTCGCTTAAAGTAAATGCTTCGGGGTCAATGTTGATCCTGGTATTAACTTTGGTGGCAGCGGTATTAATAAACAGGTCATCGTCGCCACTGGCCACATGATTGTAGGCAGAAAAACCCTTGTGCCGAAAAAAAACGGTCTTTTTATAACTAAGGTTCCTACCAACACCCATGTAAGGCTTGCCTGCCAACGCATAGGTAAAGTATTGCAAGGCGGTATGAAAGGTTTCCCATCTTACCAGCATATTGAGTACCCCGCGCTTTTTATGGTAAGGCCCATAGCCCAATACAATTTCCGTGTCTTCTTCATAAGTGTCCTGCATCCGGTTGATCCAGTATTCACTGGCCGGTACACAGTCAGCATCCGTTAATAATACCACTTCATGTTTGGCCGACTTGATGCCAATACTTAATGGAAATTTTTTACCGGGGATTAGTTTTGCTTCCTGCTTTAATTCCACCACTTTTAGTTGCCTGAAACGGTGTTCAAATTCTTCCAGTAAGTATTTACTGTCGTCGTACGAATTATCATTTACCACAATCACTTCATGCGTGGTGGTATAGGCCTGCACTAAAGCGCCGGGCAGGTTTTTAGCCAGGTTGGCAGCTTCGTCACGGGCGCAAATGATCACGGATACCGGGTGTGTATGCGGGTTGTTTTTAATAGTTGCTTTAAAAAATGCCAGCCGGGAAAAGAAAAAAAGGTAATAAAATATTTGTACAAAAGCTACCAGGCAAAGCGTACTAAATAGTATCCCATGCCAATACAGTAGAAGGTCCGTTAGGTTCATGACTGCAAAAATAAGGGTTCCTTCCCCTTTTACATTAGTCATTTATTATATTACCGGCACTAAACCCAGGGTGGTGGTTGGTAAAAAAAAATGACCAATGCGGGTTTCCTATTTCAGGCGGGGTGATTTGCCTGTTGATAACAGCCATCGCACCGCATCACCTGGTACGCTTTGGTTAATAAACAATATTTTTGCATCCCGCCAAAACAGCGTGGGCGGATTATTATATATGGCAGCATTACAGTTTCAGTTACAACACACCGATTCAGCCACCAGCGCTCGAGTGGGTACCATTACCACCGACCATGGCGAAATAGCCACGCCCATTTTTATGCCGGTAGGTACGGTAGGTAGTGTTAAAACGGTTACCCAGCAACAATTACAATCGGAGGTAAAAGCACAAATTATACTGGGCAATACCTATCATTTATTTCTGCGGCCCTCGCTCGAAACGATGGAAGCAGCTGGTGGGTTGCACCGGTTTATGGGATGGAATCAACCCATACTTACCGATAGCGGCGGATACCAGGTTTTTTCCCTGGCCAATAACCGCAAAATAAATGAAGAAGGGGTCGTCTTCCAGTCGCATATCGACGGCAGCCGTCATTTGTTTACCCCGGAAAAAGTGATGGATATTCAACGCGTGATTGGGGGCGATATCATCATGGCCTTTGATGAATGCCCGCCGTATCCAAGCGATTATCAATATGCCCGGAAAAGCATGGAACTCACGCACCGCTGGCTCGATCGCTGTA
>JBBQOJ010000271.1:0-5157 GCA_038330815.1 Chitinophagales bacterium
GGTGCCGGCAACCTGCCCCTGCCCTGTTGGGGAGGCGACTGTTTGCGGGCCGGGGCGTTCATTGTTTGCTTTATGGAAAGAGCGATTCTTTTTCTTACGATATCCACTTCCAGCACTTTCACCTTCACCTGTTGGTTCAGTTTAAGTGCTTCGTTAGGATCGGTGATATAAGAGGTGGAGATTTCCGACACATGTACCAGTCCATCCTGCTTTACACCAATGTCGATAAACGCCCCAAAGCGGGTGATATTGGTGACTACCCCGGGTACTTCCATACCCACCTTCACATCATCAATACTGTAAATGTTGCCAAACTCAAATGCCTGCACCTCGCTCCGAGGATCAAGCCCCGGCTTTTTCAACTCATTTAGGATATCCTTAATGGTTAGTTCACCAATTTGTTCGGTGGCATATTGTTTAGCCACTACTGTTTTTAAGAGCTCCTCCTTACCTACCAGTTCTTTTACCTGCAAGCCAAGGTCCTTAGCCATCGCTTCCACTACCGGGTAAGCTTCGGGGTGTACCGCACTCTGGTCAAGCGGGTCGTCTCCTTCTTTAATTCGAAGAAAGCCGGCGCACTGCTCGTAGGCCTTGCCACCAAGCCTGGGCACTTTTAATAATTGCTTCCGGTTGCTGAAACGCCCGATCTCGTTCCGGTATTTAATAATATTATCTGCCAGCGTGCTGCCAATGCCACTTACATAACTCAGCAGGTGTTTACTTGCGGTGTTTAGGTTTACGCCCACGTTGTTTACGCAACTGATCACGGTAGCGTCTAACCGTTCCTTTAACCTAAACTGGTTTACATCGTGCTGGTATTGCCCCACCCCAATGCTTTTTGGATCCAGCTTTACCAATTCCGCCAACGGGTCCATCAACCTGCGCCCGATACTAACGGCACCGCGTACGGTAATATCTTCATTGGGAAATTCTTCCCGTGCAATTTCCGAAGCGGAATAGATGGAAGCCCCATCCTCGTTTACCAAAAACACGGGCAGCTCCAGTTGTAGCCCCTTGATAAATTTTTCTGTTTCCCTTCCCGCGGTACCATCGCCGATGGCAAAAATTTCAATGCCGTATTGTTGTACCAGGTTTTTTATTTTGATGGCCTCTGCCGCCACCCGGTTGTTTTCGTGGGGAAATATGAGGTCGGTTTTTTGCAGGTCGCCTTTCTCATCCAGGCATACCACTTTGCAACCAGTACGGTAGCCGGGATCGATGGCCAAAATCCGTTTGCTACCCAACGGGGAGCTTAACAGCAACTGTCGCAGGTTTTCTGCAAACACGTTGATGGCATCCTCATCCGCCTTTGTTTTGAGTGCTGTTCTAAACTCCGTTTCCAGGCTGGGTTGCAATAGCCTGCGGTAGGCATCCTTTGCGGCCCTGCGCAACTGATCGGCAGATGGATTCATCCCTTTGATGTATTGCGATTCTAGCATTTCCAAGGCCGTTTCTTCTGCAGGTGAAATGGCAATTCTTAAAAATCCTTCCAAAAATCCGCGCAACACTGCCAGTATCCGGTGCGAGGGTGTTTTTGAAATCAGTTCTGAAAAATCAAAATAATCCTTGTATTTGATGCCCTCAGTTTCCTTATCCGTTACCACTTTACTTTGCAGGGTGGCCTCGGTTTCAAACAGCCTGCGTAATTTGGCCCGCACGGTGGCATCCTCGTTCATCTGCTCCGCAACAATATCCCTGGCACCCTGCAAAGCAGCATCTGCATCTTCCACTTTATCGTTAATATATTTAGCGGCTTCGTTGGCAATATCGGTGTCCTCCTGCGCCAGCAACAGGTTGGCCAGTGGCTCCAGCCCGTTTTCCCTCGCGGTTTGTGCCTTTGTTTTCCGCTTTGGTTTATAAGGAAGGTAAATATCTTCCAAACCGGCTAGGGTGGTGGCTTTATTTAGTTTATCCTGCAGGGCTTCTGTCATTTTTCCCTGTTCGCTAATTGTTTTTTCTATAAACAATTTTCGCTCTGAAAATTCCTTTAAAAATTTCGCCTCATCCTGTATCTGCTGCACCTGCACCTCATCCAGGGCGCCTGTTTTATCCTTCCGGTACCGCGCAATAAACGGGATGGTACTACCTTCTTCCAACAGGCTCAAAACCGCGGCTACCTGCTGCAATTTTATATTTAGTTTTTGTGCGATGGGTTGTATAAATTCCGACATGTTTTTTTTATTTGGGTTGCGAATGTACCACAGTAATCTAAAAGTAAAAATTGTTGGTGATAAGTTATGGACTTATACCCGGCGGGCCAGTAATACAGTGATCGGCCGGTTTGATATACAGTATTATATATACCTTTAAACATCTATATCAATTTCCATTATAAAAGCCATACCAATGCAACCAACACCAAAACTGGAAGCAATGCTAAAAATTTTCACACCCATACTCACACTGTTAACCGTAGTGGTGGGTGTATACCAATTTAATACCGGCCAGCGGGAGAATAAAACAAGGGAACTAAATATGCGCCAGCTGGAGATTGACAAAATGAATAACCAGTTGAACCGCGAAATATTGGCCAAGTTTAAGGATAACCAAAATAAAATTTATACAGAGGCGATGTCAACCATCGGTTACCTGATTACCCACCAGGATCCTACCCAGGAAAGATACAAGGAAGCCCTTAACCGTTTTAACCAGTTGTATTGGGTGGAACTTTCTTCCGTGGCCACCGAAGCCGTGAACAATAAATTACTGGTGTTTCAAAATATATTAACCAATCTTCAAAACAACGATTTCAGGGGCTTCGACAAAAAGGTATTCGACCTGAGGGACGCTGCCGCTGCCGTAGCCGAAGCCATGCGGGAATCGTCGATGGACTATAGCTTGCCGGGCGGTTTAAGGGGATTGGATACTACCACAAAGGCCAAATAATAACTTCTACTTTAAATGTTCAATTTTAGTAAGTATGAAAAATAACCCCTTTTTTATTATCCTGCCTGTAGTGCTACTAGTGGCAGTACATTGCTGCCACGCACAGGGTGCCGCCGACAAATGCCCCATTAATTTCCCGGTAATTACATTCGATCCGGTAAATGTTACCCTAACCGCAGCTTCAAAGACCCGTTTGAAATCCATTGCTACCTCGATAAAAAAGCAACCCGGAACACTGTTATTTGTTAATACGCTCGGATTATCTACCAAATCGGGACAAAACAATTGCAACAGGAAATTAATGCTGGTGAAAACCTACTTATCAGAAGTGGAGGGCATTCGAATGAACAGGATCATCGTTAATTGTGAATTTACCGACAGTGTTGCTTTAACCAATGAAGTTTCCTTCACCTGCGAACAGGAATAAGCATAAACCCGACGATTTAACATCCGCTTTTCCGCAGGAGTACCTGCGGTATTTTACTTATTGCCCGTTTAAGGCAATCTTCTTGTTGGGATTCAATTGCACAAATGAATAAATACTGTTGCGAATGGTATCGTTATCTGCATAAGGCACCAGCAGGTTTTTTAAATCACCGGTAGTGGTAACATTTAAGTTAGCCGGCAGATACCCCATCCCCCAAAAACTACCTCTTTCTATCAGCAGGCATAATTTCTCTTCCTCCTTTATGCCCCTGTCCATTACGGCAAAGGTGGGCAGGTTGGCTTCCAGCGCCTGTATTGCCTTATGAATTTTTTGGTTATAAGCAGCCGGCAATTCCAATCCGCCATACTCCGCTTCCGTAAACGGTGTTTTATCGATGAAGCATAATTTTTCGTGCAACTGAAATTCCTCCACCATCTTTTTAAGCATTACCATCCCCTCGTGCAACAGGTTAAAACTGTACAGCTGTGGCAGGTTCTTTTGTTTTTTATCAATGGCCAGTCGCAGGTAGCCCCGGTTGTCTTCATACTGGTACAACGCATATTTCTGTGCCGGCTGTTTCTGGCTGTAATTGTATTTGGGCCACAACTTTTTTATTTCCGTACTTTCCAATACAATCGCCTCCAGTTCTGTGGCACATTCTTTATAACTAACCCTGGTGATCAAACGCAGAAAATTTTGCCGTTTACGGTCGGCATCATTGTGCGTAAAATGACTACTCACCCTTTTGCGGATATTAATCGCTTTACCTACATAAATCACTTTTTCCTTGCTGTCGTGAAAATAATAAACGCCCGGCCCCGGCGGCAGCTGCAAAATATCGTCCCGGGTTAACTGCATAGGCAGCCATTGCTCCCCGGAAGATTTTCGCAACATCAGCCCGATGTGTACATCGCCGCCATTGGCAATGCAATGCTCCAAAAGTAACACAGTTGCTTTGGCATCTCCACCTGCGCGGTGGCGGTTTTCAATCGGCAATGCCAGCGAACGGCAAAGATTTCCCAGGCTGTAGGAAGCCAGCCCGGGAAACACCTTCCTGCTTAGCCGGACGGTACATAATTTTTTGGTAACCAAATCAAAGCCTGCCGCCTTTAAATGATGCTTAATAAAGGAGTAATCAAAATTTACATTGTGTGCCACAAAAATTTGCCCGTTCAGCAATTCATATAATTGAGAAGCTACCTCATCAAAAGTAGGGGCAGAAGCCACCATCGCATTACTTATGCCGGTTAGGGCGGTGATGTAGTTGGGTATTTGTTGCTGTGGATTAACCAGTGTTTCAAAGTGCCTTGTTACCCTGTTCCCGTCATGAATATAAACGGCCACTTCGGTGATGCCGTAAGCTGCAGCATACCCGCCAGTGGTTTCAATATCTACAATTGCGTACATATAATTTCAAATATACCAATACTAAACTAATTAGCAATGTATTTTTAGGGCCGGCCCGGGTATCAATACATGGCAGGATGATGAATGGGACAGGCCGTTATCGTGATATATCACAAAAAAACTAACGGTCATTAGTTTTGAAACCTTATTTTTGCAACCTAAATTAAACGATGGTATATGCAGTTTCAACTTTCTGAAGAACACGGGATGATTCAAAAAGCGGCCCGCGACTTCGCAGTAAATGAATGCCTGCCCGGTGTGATTGAGCGGGATGATTTACAACAATTTCCGCGTGAACAAATTGAAAAATTAGCCGACCTGGGTTTTATGGGTATGATGGTAAAACCTGAATACGGGGGAAGTGGCATGGATACCATCAGCTATGTGTTGGCAATGGAGGAAATTAGCAAGATTGATGCGAGTGTAAGTGTATGCAT
>JBBQOJ010000272.1:0-5133 GCA_038330815.1 Chitinophagales bacterium
CAGGGGAGGGACGCGATTTAAAACCGGTTATCGGGTGGAAGAATATTGTATAGAGGCATCTTGCCGGGTGCATTGATTGCGCAAATACGCTTACATACCGGCCATTAATTAGGTGCAACGTTTTAGTACAGCAGATTTAACATGACGTTATTGGCGGCTTTAAAAAATACACCTTGGCCAATTGCTTTCTACTTGAATACCAATAATTTGTCTAAAACGAATTGCTTCAAACGTTTTTTATAATTTATCAATATACCAGCGCAGGGTTTTGGCGATGGTGTTTTGTTGAATCAGGTTGGCAATTGCTTTATTTAAACGGGGTATGGCAGTTTCACTTTTTACAATGTAATCAAACGCATTCAGTTTCATACAATTTACCGCAACATCAATTTTATCCTGGGAAGACAACATGATGACCGGCAGTTCCGGGTATTGCAATTTTATTTTTCTCAATGTTTCCAATCCATCCAATGCCTTTTGTTCAATACTGTTTAGGTAATAATCCAAAATAATAATATCCGGTTTTTCTACCAGGTGCTCCAGGCATTCTTCACCTGTAGTAAACTTTCGAAGATGATAGGTTGTATTTTCAGCCAGTTGCACCTCCAGTAATTTCAGGTACATCTCGTCGTCATCTACCAGGAAGATATTTGTTTTTTTATTCGTATTCATGACGTACTGTTTAGTGCAGTTAATAAAATCATCCCTTATTGTTTATGATGAGCAACGCGGCTTCCAATTCGATATACGCCTGTTCACAAATAGCGTCAATTTTTTCAACCATCTCTCCAAACACCCGCCACTCCCCTTCCTCTCCGGTAACCTCCGCCAATTGACGCGTCATAGTCTCATATTCTTTTGGCATGCCAATCATAGCAAAAGAAGGACTGATTTTATGAGCCGCAGCTTTTAACAAAACCGGGTCTTTCATTGATATTCCCCTTTTCATCGCTGTTATTAAAGGAGGTGTTTGTCGCAGGTAAATTTTTAACAGGTCATTAATGCGCTGTTTATTTGATTTTGTTCGCCTTATTAAATCCCTGAGATCGATTACTTTGTAGTTGCCAATAGCAATTTCCCCGGCAGCCACGCCAGGTTTTGTAAGACTGATAATTTTACTAAACAACAACTTTTCATCTATTGGCTTCGAGATGAAATCATTCATACCGGCATCCAGGCATTTTTGCATGTCCTCCTCCGTGACATCGGCAGAGAGGGCAATGATTGGAATATCCATGTTTAATTTATTGCGTATCTGGGTGGCTGCCTCAAACCCATTCATCACGGGCATTTGAAGGTCCATTAACACAATATTAAATTGTCCACCCGGGCTGGTTGCAGCCAGAGTTAACTTCTCAATAGCTTGCTGACCATTTTCAGCGAAATCATAGCGGAAGCCTGCTTCCTCTGCTAACGTACGCATCAGCAATTGGTTCAGCGGCATGTCTTCCACCAGCAATATATTTACCTGGCTACTGTTACCATCCTTCACCAATTCATCGAGCACATTCGTTACCGGCTTTTCCGAAGTCTTTAAAAAATGCAGGGTGAAAGTAAATACCGATCCGATATGCTCCTTACTTTTCACCGATAATGTTCCTCCCTGGGCCTCCACCAGTTTTTTAACAATGGGCAACCCCAGGCCGGTACCACTATACAAGCGGTTGTTGTCTTTGTAAGCCTGTTCAAAATTTTCAAAAACAAGTTGCAGCTTTTCTTCAGGGATGCCCAAACCGGTATCAGCAATTGAAAATTCCAGTTCCACCTGTCCGGCATCTTCTTTCAGTAAGCGGACACCCATGGTGATTTTCCCCTTATTGGTAAACTTTACTGCATTACTCATCAGGTTAAGTATCACCTGGTGTAGTCGCACAGGATCGCCACTTAATACTTCAGGTATCAGCGGGTCATAATTTTTAACCAGTTCTATATTTTTTTCCTGCAATTTAATCTGGAACAAGTGCAACATGGCGGAGACCGTCTCAGCCAATTCAAAGGGAATTTTTTCAAAGGTCATTTTACCTGCATCCACTTTTGCCAGGTCGAGGATATCATTAATCAGCACAATCATTACTTCGCCGGAGGTTTTAATCGCATTTACATACTCCCGCTGCTTATCTGTTAAAGATGTTCTTAATACCACTTTTGTAAAACCAATGATTGCATTCATGGGCGTACGAATTTCGTGGCTCATATTGCTCAAAAACTGCTGTTTAAACTTTACCGCATCCTGTGCCGCTTTTTCAGATATTTCCGCCAGCTCCTTTGCATGCAGCAACTCATCAGCGGCTGTTTTTTGTTCATGTATATCTGTAAAAGAACCCACCCATTTGTTGATGCTGCCATCGGCCGCCCTGATGGCGGAGGCTTTTGCCATGAACCAGCGATAGTTGCCGGTTGGCAAATCTTTAAAGCGGTATTCCACCTGGAAAGGGTCACCGGTTTTTATAGACCGGTACCAGGCAGAAATACAACGGCTTTTGTCTTCCTCATGCAGTAATGAAATCCAGTTCTGACTGACAGACTGATCTTTTGATCCGGTAAAAACATACCATTGCTGGTTGAAATAATCAAAAGTGCCATCAGGCTGGGCTGTCCAGATAATCTGGGGTATAAAATCAGCCAGGGTCCTGAATTTTTCCTCACTTTCCTTTATCTTATCTTCGGCCATCCGTTCCTCAGTAACATCTTCTATAGCGACCAGTATTAAGCGCTCCGTTCCAAAATCCTCTTTCATTTCCTTTGCATTCAACAACATAATGCGTTCGCCAATATGTTGAAATACCTGTTTCACTTCAAAATCAACCAGGCGTTGCTTTTCAGGAATAATTTTTTCGAGTTCGTTGCGTAACCCCGGCAGGTTCCATTGGCCCTCTCCCAATTCATACAATATTTCTCCTTCCGTTTCACTTTCACTCACCATAAAGGCTTTATAAAAAGACAGGTTGGCGCTTTTCACCCGCATGTTTTTATCGAGTATTACCAGGGGTTCCTTAATGGTAGACACAATCGCCTCTGCATAATTCCTGGCTTCGGTTACCAACTCATTCAGGCTAATCATTTCCTGGTTAATTACAATCAATTCTTCATTGGTACTTTGTAATTCTTCCTTGCTTGTTTCCATCTCCTCGTTCAGGCTCTGCAATTCTTCGCTCCCGCTTAGCAGTTCTTCATTGGCGCTTTGCAATTCTTCATTGGCAGCTTCCTGGTCTTCGGTGATGGTGCGCATGTCCTCCCGCGTTTGAGAGAGTTCCTGTTCCAATTGCTTTATTCTTTGTTCCTTTTCATCCACCTGCAGGTTGGCCGATTTTCGGGTAGACTGCTTTTTAGCTCCCCCGGTTATGAGCGGGTTATTATCGTGAAATAATACCAGGCAGTGGGGTTCAATCAGGTTTTTAAGGGGTATGGCTTCAATGGTGATATACCGCTGTTCGCCCTTGATCTGAACAGGAATATTTTCCCGTACCACGGGTACCTGCTCGCTTTTTGCCTTGTACAGTATATTTCGCAGTTCAAAAGCAAGGCCCTCTTTAATCATCTTCAATAAATTGAAACTGGCCTTGCCCGGTGAAGGTTCCAGGTAGGCACCGGTAGCTCCCCTGAAATGCACAATATCCATGGCCTCATTCACCACTACCCCTGCAGGAGAAAACTTACTTAATAAGATATCGTCCGCCGTTTTTTGAAAATCGGCAAGCTTGCCTTCGCCTTTTGCACCGGTATCAATTTCCCGAAGGTTTTGCTCATTTCGCTGACTGGCCACATGCATATACCTCGGCGGCACATCCGTTCGTACCAACAATTTGTCATTTTTTGCAATGGACGAAAACAGGTCGGGTACACTACCGGAGGTTTCTGATTTACCCAACAGCAAAAAGCCGGTTGGCAATAAAGCATAATGAAAAGTGGTCAGTGCCTTTTTCTGCAGGTAAGGTTCCATATAAATCAGCACATTGCGGCAACACACCAAATCCATTTTTGCGAATGGTGGGTCCTTTAAAAAATTATGCATAGCAAAAACGCACATGTCCCTGATCGACTTATGTACCTGGTAACGACCATTTGTTTTATTAAAAAACTCCTGGCGGCGTTCGGGCGTTACACCCTCCGTTTCCACTTTTGAATAAATCGCCCTCCTGGCTTTTGAGATGGCTGGTTCGCTGATGTCGGTAGCAAAAACCTGCACCCGCGTATCCTGGTCCGTTTTTATACGTCGACCCTCCGCATCCAACCTGTTATTTAAAAACTCCCTGATACAGATGGCAATGGAAAAGGCTTCTTCCCCTGTACTGCACCCGGCTACCCAAATGCGAATGGGTTCATTGGCTGTTTTATTTTTAATAATGGTTGGAAAAACAGACTCGCATAAATTTTCGAAACTCTTATTATCCCTGAAAAAGCTTGTTACCGGAATCAACAAATCCTGGTAAAGTATATCCTGCTCGGATTTATTCTCCCGCAGAAATTTAAGGTAGGCACCAGATTTTTCACTTTTATTAAGCGCCATCCGGCGTAGGATTCTTCGGCGTATGGTGGTTTGTTTATAATAGGTAAAATCTGTTCCCTTGCGAAAGCGCAGTAAAGCGAGTATTTGTTTAAATACGTCCTCCTCCTCCAAAGGAGCCTCCTCCATTTGATAATCAGTACGGTTAATTCGCCTCGTGATTTCGATCAACTTGGCAGGTATTTCTTCAGGGGGCAGTATAAAATCTACCACGCCGGCCTGTACGGCACTATTGGGCATGCCATCATACTGGGCAGAGTCCTCATCCTGTGCAAACGTAAGTCCACCATGGTCCTTAATTGCCTTTAAGCCCCTTGTTCCATCGGAAGCAGTACCGGATAAAACCACCCCAATAGCGTGCGCCTGGTGAACTTCCGCCAATGATTGAAAAAAAAGATCGATCGGGAGATTGAGTATTTTTTTATCACTGGCTGGCCTGGCAGTCAACTGCAATACCCCATCGCTTGCCTGCAACATCTTATTACTGGGAATAATATAAACGTGATTAGGCTTCACTTTTACATCATCCGAAATTTCAGACACGGGTAACATGGTGAATTTTGCTAAAATTTCAGGTAACAGGCTTTCCCGTTTCGGATCCAGGTGCTGCACCAACACATACGCAATGC
>JBBQOJ010000273.1:0-5105 GCA_038330815.1 Chitinophagales bacterium
TCAACCTTGCCATTGATCATCATGGCTATTTGTACAGCGGAGAATTGCATAATGGTTGATTTTAGCCACTGAAAATAAACTGTTGGTAATTTGGTACGATATCAGCTTAACAGGAAATTTTCAATCACTATCGTAAATAACAAATGTAATATTTTTTAATTTTGCCACTCAGCTTTTGATTGATCAGTGCATCATCCACTTCCGAAATGTCTTTTACAGTTCCGTCTTTGAATAATATATTGATCTGTTCATCTTCGAAATTATAAGTACTACTGGACGCCTCCCCTGTGAATACCAACCAGGCAGCGTCCTCCGCACTAATATGTAATTGATGCATAGCGTGCTGCTGTTGCGCCTGCAGCTCCGTTCTTGAAACGGGTTCTGAATAGTATTTCACCTTTAACAGGTTGCGGTTGACAATGCCCCTGCTTAAATAAGACAGTACCTTGTCATCGTGATGACACCATCCTTTAATAGCAGATACCACATCATAATCGTCCAGGCTGCAAAACTGGTCAAGGGTCACGGTCTCCACCGGCTCGTTGATAAACTGGTGTAAGGGAGGTTGGGTAGCTGCTTTTATAGATTTCGCCCGCCGGATGATTTGCTTAAGCATTTGTTCAGCACACATTACGGTTTTATGAAGGTAAACCTGCCAATACATCAACCGGCGGGATACGAGGAATTTTTCTATAGAGTAAATACCTTTTTCTTCCACCATCAACTCGCCGTTGTGCACCGTAAGCATTTTTAATATCCTGTCGTACCCAATCACTCCTTCACTCACTCCGGAAAAAAAGCTATCGCGGGTCAGGTAATCCATACGGTCAACATCCAATTGGCCACTCACTAATTGGTGCAGGAACTTTTTAGGATAAGCATCTGTGAAAATATCGAGCGCCACCTGTAACTGACCACCAAACTGCTGGTTGAGCTCCTTCATCAACAACAGTGAAATTGATTCATGGTGCATCCCCTCGATAAGCACATTTTCCAGCGCATGACTAAACGGTCCGTGCCCGATATCATGTAACAATATGGCGATTTTTGCCCCCTGGTCTTCTGCCGGGGTAATGGCTACGCCCTTGTTCCTTAATTCGTGCAAGGCATTGCGCATCAGGTGGTAGGCTCCCAGGGAATGGTGAAGACGGGTATGCACTGCACCAGGATATACCAGTACCGCCATGGCCATCTGGTGTATGCGGCGTAACCGTTGATAATAAGGATGGGCAATAATATTGAGAATGAGGTCGTCATCAAGGGTGATGAAACCATACACCGGGTCATTTATTATTTTCCTGGGTACCATTAATTAAAAGTAGTTTGTAGCTGGGGTAACATTTTCAACTCAACTGGTTTTGTTAAAAGATGCACAAAGCTAAATAAAGCCGGTAAGCATGGGCTTAAAAAATTAAATTTGTAACAATTCATTTGTCTTTTAATCGCCTGGCAACAAAACATATAATGTGGGCGGTGATTATTGCAAAAAAGCAATGGATCATTGGCGTTAAAGCGGTTAATGTAGCACAATGGCGATCGTTTCATACCCATTATTTTATGGAGGGGAAAAATTAAAATTTTTATATGAACATATCAAAGATCTTATGGGTAGACGATGAAATTGAAAGCCTTACTTCCCAGATTTTATTCCTGGAAAATAAAGGCTATGAAGTACAAACCCGCACCAATGGTTTCGACGCCGTTGAATTTGTAAAAACAAATATTGTGGATGTGGTGTTGATGGATGAAAGTATGCCTGGCATCACCGGTTTGCAAACATTGCAACAGATAAAAGAAGTTAATAGTAACCTGCCCGTGGTATTAATCACTAAAAACGAGGCGGAAAACCTGATGGATGAAGCCATCGGTTCGCAAATCAGCGATTATCTTATAAAACCGGTCAACCCCAACCAGGTTTGGCTGAGTTTGAAAAAACTGATCGATAACAAGCGCCTAGTGGCTGAAAAAACAACGGCAGCCTACCAGCAGGAGTTCCGTACCTTATTTATGGCGTTAAACGATAATCCCGATTACAATGAATGGATGGAGATTTATAAAAAACTGGTGTATTGGGAACTGGAAATGAAGAAAAGTGATAGCCCCGAAATGCTGGAAGTTTTTCAAACCCAGAAAACCGAAGCCAATACGGAATTTTTTAAATTCATTTCAAAAAATTATGCTTCCTGGGTATCAGAAAAGGCAACAGGCGCACCTATCATGAGCCACACCCTGTTGAAATATAAAGTACTGCCGCACCTGGAAAAGGGCACACCCCTTTTTTTTGTGTTAATCGATAACCTTCGGTTTGATCAATGGAAAACCATTCAGCCCATATTTGCCAACAGTTTCCGGATACAGGAGGAACAAACCTTTTATAGTATACTGCCCACTGCCACCCAGTATGCCCGCAACGCCATATTTGCCGGCCTTTTACCGGTGGACATTGAAAAGCAGTTTCCAGCCCAGTGGAAAAATGATGATGAAGAAGGTGGAAAGAATATGTTTGAAGAAGATTTTTTAAAGGGCCAGTTAAAACGCCTGGGAAAATCGGCATTAAAGTATTCCTATACTAAAATTACCAATAATCATGACGGGCAGAAACTGGTGGATAATATCCATAATATGTTGGAAAACGACCTGAACGTGATTGTTTACAATTTTGTGGACATGCTAAGTCATGCACGCACCGAAATGGAAGTGTTAAAGGAACTAGCCGGGGATGAAACCAGCTACCGCAGTATTACTGAAAGCTGGTTTGAACATTCGCCGCTACACCAGGCCCTTAAAAAAATTGCTGACAGAAAACTTACCTTGGTTGTAGGCACTGACCATGGCAGTGTTAGGGTTAAAACGCCGGCCAAAGTGATTGGAGATAAGCAAACCACGGCCAACCTACGCTATAAACATGGCAGAAATTTAAACTACGAACCAAAGGATGTGTTGGCCTTTAAAAATCCAAGGGAGGCCGGGCTGCCGGTTCCTAATGTAAATTCGTCCTTTGTTTTTGCCAAGGGCGACCTGTTTTTATGTTATCCCAACAACTACAACCACTTTGCAAATTATTACAAAAATACTTTCCAGCACGGGGGCATTAGCCTCGAAGAGATGATTGTACCCGTTATCAGGATGACGAATAAATAAGCGGCGATCGCCGCGGGAAGTTAAATTGCCGGTGTTATCAACAGCCCTCCCTGTGGCTGCTGGTCTATTTATCAACGTTTGTTGAAAACGTTTTTTTTTATTCTTCCTCATTAATGGGAAGTTGCACCATAAATGAAAACTATTACAGTTCTACGGGGGAGCTACCAATGAAGTACACGCAAACCATACTCGATAAAATTGAAAAAGTAGCTGAAGAAAGTGGCTACGTGATTCGCTATGAAAGGGGTAATTTTCAAAGTGGCTATTGTATATTACAAGCCAAACGGGTGGTGGTGCTCAATAAATTTTTACAAACAGAAGGCAGGATAAATACCCTGGTTGACCTGATGCCTCAACTCGACATCAACGTTGATAAGCTTACCCATGAGAGCCAGAAAATGTACGATGAAGTGATGAGCCTGGCCCAGGAAAAATAGCACCAGCCCGCCATTAAATTCCTTTTTTGCACTTACCTATCAGTAAAAAGATTAACGATTAGGAAATATTGCTGTTGGGCATATATTCTACCTTACTCCTCAATCCCCTAATTTTGCGGCGTGCAATGCCCACCCATTACCATAACGTTTTTAGGCACTGGAACCAGCAGTGGGGTTCCGATGATCGGTTGCGACTGTGCAGTTTGTACCTCTACCGATAAAAAGGACAACAGGCTGCGAAGCAGTATCCTGGTAAAAAGTGCTACTACTTCCTTTGTAGTAGATACCACCCCCGATTTCAGGTACCAGATGCTTCGACAACAGGTAAAGCAGCTGGACGCGGTATTGTTTACTCATCCGCACAAAGACCATATTGCAGGGTTAGATGATGTAAAAGCTTTTACTTTTCTTTCCGGCAAACCAATGGAAATATTTGCCAATGAGCTTACCCTGGAATCGCTGAAACGTGAATTTTATTACGTTTTTTCTGATAAAAAATACCCGGGCATTCCGCAAATTAACATCAATCCCATCGAACTGGAGCCCTTCCTGATTGGGGATATTCCCGTAACCCCCATCCTGGTGTGGCATTTACATATGCCCGTGTATGCCTACCGATTTGGCCGGTTTACCTACGTCACAGATGCCAACCGGGTAGACGAAGAAGAAAAGGATAAAATAAAAGGAAGCGACGTAATGGTCATTAACGCCTTGCGGCATAAGAAGCATCTTTCGCATTATACCGTTGCCGAAGCCATTAAGGTAGTGGAAGATTTAGTCATCCCAACTGCGTATTTTACCCATATCAGCCATCAGTTGGGCCAACACGACGTCATTACAAAAACGCTTCCACCAGGAATTCACCTAGCCTACGACGGATTACAACTTTCCTTTGCCGCATCGTAGGTTTATCAACAGGCTATTGCAAATTAGCCGGAGAGTTATTATTTTGGCAACTAATCCTGTCGCCCATGTGGAAACAAATAATCACAGACTATTTCCATTTCACCAAAAGGGAGCGCACCGGCTTTCTGGTGTTATTGTCACTGCTGCTCTTTTTTATAATACTGCCGTATTTTTTTCCTTTAATAATTAAGGAGAAGCGGTACGATTATAATGAATTTGAGTCGGCCATTGCTTCATTAAAGCCCTCCCGGCCGGATAGCAAGGCATTTACTGTAAAAGTGGGGTATAAAAACAGGTACGAATCTTATCACCCTGGCGCTTACCAGGAAGCCAGCGAAATTGAAGCAAAGGCAACCTTGTTTCATTTTGATCCCAACACCGCAACAGCAGAAGATTGGGAAAGATTAGGGGTAAAAGAAAAAACAGTGGCTACCATTCACCGATACCTAAGCAAGGGAGGCAAATTTTATAAAAAGGAAGATATCGGTAAAATTTGGGGCCTTCCTTCGGAACAGGTAAAACGACTGTTACCCTATGTTGAGATAAAAGACCATCGCCCGGAAGCAGTTTCCGCAGCCGGGTATGAACGCAAGCCATACAAAAAAGCGTTGGTAGAGGTAA
>JBBQOJ010000274.1:0-5101 GCA_038330815.1 Chitinophagales bacterium
AAGATGAGCCATGCCGTGGCCACCTGCTTTCAAATAAAAGAAAGAGGTTATATCAGGGAAGGGTATTATGCCGACCTGGTGGTAGTTGATTTAAATAAGAGCACTACCGTAAGCAAAGAAAACATTTTATACAAATGTGGCTGGAGCCCGCTGGAAGGCGAAACCTTCCCGGCGGTAATAGAAAAAACTTTTGTAAATGGCCGGATGGTGTATGGAAATGGTACCTGGGATGAATCTATGAAAGGAAAACGATTGCAATTTAGCGCTTAACGATTCTCTTTCATTGGGCAGTTAGTCAACTTATTGCTTTTTTTTACGTTTATTGCGGGTATAATAACAGGGCAAAACAGCTTAATCATTTAAAAGAAAAATAAAGCGATAGGTTAACCTACCAACTACTTCCGCTATGTTTTGGGGCGGGGCAGTAGGCTTTTTCACCATGGAAATAGATAAAACCACTTTAACGGACCTTGCCATCATCAACACGGCGGATGAATTTTCTGTTTTTAGTAAGCTGAACCTTTGTCAAACCACCGGTGGCCGGGAAAGGCTATATGAAAATTTTACACAGCCGCTGCAAAGCATTGAGGCTATCCGCGGCGTACAACAAACCCTGCAAACCATCCTGCAAAAATTACCCGTTTGGCCCCGTGAGATAAGTAATGGCTCGGTGATGATGATTGAAAAATTCTACCTCTCCACCATCGACGAAATACCTGCACACCCCTCTTCGGTTACAGCTTACAGCTATAAAATATTTCACAACCCCGATTATTCGCTGGTAACCTATTCGGTGGGCCACGCCTTCGACTTTATTAAGGGGATGCAATTACTGGTTGGCCATTTTTTATCCGCTGATTCCCCGGCGCCCTTACAACGGGCCCTAAAAGCCGCCCAACAAATAATAAACAAGCAACAACTTGCTGTTGTAACCGCCCATGGCAAGGCCAGCGAACTCACCATGGCGCAACAACTGGAACTGGGGCATTTTCTCCGGTACCAGTATAAGCGGAACATGCTGGAATTACTGGATATCTATTTTCAATTGGATGCCTGGTATGGGATGGCTATGGCAGTGAATACCTTCGGACTTCATTTTCCTGAATTTGTAAACAGCGACCAGCCGTTGCTAAAAGCGGAGGGACTTTTCCATATACTCTTGCAGCAACCGGTAGGGTACGATGTGGTGTTAGACCCCGCCTGCAACTTTTTGTTTTTAACCGGCGCCAATATGGCCGGGAAAAGTACCTTTATCAAATCGGTGGGTACCGCAGTTTTCCTGGCACATATTGGAATGGGGGTACCGGCAAAAAATATGCAGTTAAGCCAGTTTGATGGCCTGCTAAGTAACATTAACGTAGTGGATAACCTGGTAAAAGGAGAAAGTTATTTTTATAACGAAGTGCAGCGCATAAAATCCACCGTTCAAAAAATATCGGATGGCCGCAAATGGCTGATACTGATTGATGAGTTGTTTAAGGGCACCAATGTGGAAGATGCCATGAAATGCAGTTCTACGGTTATTGAAGGCCTGCTTAAAATTAACAACTCGCTCTTTATCCTGTCTACTCATTTGTACGAAATTGGGGAGGCATTAAAAAAATACCCCAATATTAATTTTAATTATTTTGAAACAGTGGTAAAAGACGAACAGTTGTGGTTTAGCTACCAGCTAAAAAAGGGTATCAGCAACGACCGGCTGGGCTACCTGATTCTCAAAAATGAAGGGGTAGTGGATATGTTGCAAAAACTGTAAGCTTTACCTATTGGCCAGTTTACCATAACCATATTCAATATTCAGCGTAAATTTGCCCTTCCCTGTATAAATTGGCAGGTAACCGCAGTACATGAAGCAATTCTCCCGCATTTTCAAATACATTAAAATACCGAGAAATAAATTCGTTCTTTACCTTTTTTATACCCTGCTGGCCACTATTTTTTCGCTGCTTTCCATTGGTTTGCTTTCGCCGTTTATGAACCTGATTTTTAATACGGATCCACAAAATGCTACCATTGAAAGTAATTCCATCGGCCCCCTCAAGCAATATTTTCAACAGTTGATTGATGAACATGGCAAATTGTTCGGCCTTAGCATTGTATGCCTGGTGATTGTGATTGCAACGCTGTTTAAAAACCTTTTTTTATACCTCTCCTATTTTGTTTCGGCACCGGTGCGCAGCCAGATTCTCTCCCGCTTCAGGATTATGTTGTACGATAAAACGTTGAAGCTTCCTTTAGGCTATTTTACTGAGCAAAAAAAAGGCGATATCATGAGCCGGTACCTCGGCGATATAGGGGAAATCAATTCCTCCGTTATTATGGCGCTGGAAGGCCTGGTCAAAGACCCTCTCACCATCATTTCCTTTCTTTTTTACATGGTGTACCTCAGCCCCCAGTTATCATTACTATTACTGGTGTTGCTACCGCTTACGGCACTTATTATCGGTAAAGTGAGTAAGAAATTAAAGCGGCAGTCGAAAACCTATTCGGAAATTACCGGGCAAAATTTAGCCCATATTGAAGAAACCCTGGGTGGTGTTAAAGTGATCAAGGCATTTAATGCCGAGCAACGGATGATGGATAAATTCAGGCACACCAATGATAAATTATTCAGCCTGCTCAACAATATTACACTTCGCCGCGACCTGGCAAGCCCCCTCACCGAGGTATTGGGCGTAACGGTATTATGTGTTATTTTATACATTGGTGGCAGGATGGTACTGAGTAGTTCAGGATATATGGCGAGTGGCGATTTGATTCCGTTTATTGTAAGTTTTGCCATGATTATTAACCCATCAAAAAACCTGTCTACTACCATCTCTAATTTACAAAAAGGCATGGGGGCCATCGAGCGAATTGAAGACATACTGGATGCACCCATTGTAGTGGAAGAAAAACCGAACGCCATTACCCTGGATGGATTTCGTAACAGCATTGAGTTTAGGAAGGTGAGCTTCCACTACCAGGACAAGCTTATTTTAAAAGATATCAACTTAACCATTGAAAAAGGAAAAACCGTTGCATTGGTTGGTTCTTCCGGTGCCGGTAAATCAACCCTGGCCGACCTTGTGCCGCGTTTTCATGATGTTTCCAGCGGCGAAATTTTAATAGATGGCATTAATATAAAAGACTACACCATTCACTCCTTAAGAAGCCAGATGAGCATTGTAACGCAGGAACCCATCTTGTTTAACGATACCATTGCCAGTAATATCGCGCTGGGTAATGTGGATGCTACGGAGGCAGCCATCACCCATGCGGCTGAAATTGCCAATGCCCATCATTTTATAGCGGGCAAGGAAGCAGGGTATGCTACCAATATCGGCGACCGTGGCATGAAATTGAGTGGTGGTGAGCGCCAGCGGGTAACTATTGCGAGGGCAGTGTTGCAAAATCCCCCGATCCTGATTTTAGATGAAGCTACGTCCTCCCTTGATACCGAAAGCGAACGGCTGGTGCAGGATGCCATCATCAACCTGATGCAGGACAGAACGTCGCTGGTAATTGCGCATCGCCTTAGTACTATCCGCAATGCGGATGAAATCATCGTTTTACAAAAGGGAGAAATAATTGAAAGAGGTACCCACGATGCCTTGATCAGCCAAAATGGATTCTATAAAAAATTGGTTGAAATGCAGGAAATAAAATAATTATCTTTAAGCAACATCCGTTGCCTGTTACCCACCCGGCAGCTATCGAACAGCTTGTTTATTTTAATTGTACCCCCATGCTGGTAAAAACTTATGGTAGTGCCGTTTATGGCGTAGAAGCAATCACCATTGCGGTAGAGGTGAATATTAACAACCAGGGAAAACCAGATGCCATCATTGTGGGCTTGCCCGATGGGGCAGTAAAGGAAAGCCTGTTGCGGGTGGAAAGCGCCATCAAAGACAATGATTATCATATGCCCCGCACGAGGCTGATTGTAAACCTGGCCCCTGCCGATATCCGTAAAAGCGGGACTGCATTTGATTTACCCATCGCCATGGCCACCCTGGGCGCCAGTGAACAATTGATAAACCCGGAAAAACTAACAGACTATGTGATTATGGGCGAACTTAGTTTAGACGGTACCGTTAGGCCCATTAAGGGGGCATTGCCCATCGCCATACAGGCAAGAAAAGAAAATTTTAAGGGCCTGATTGTACCCAAACAAAATGGCCGTGAAGCCGCCATGGTGAATAAACTAAACGTGTATGGCGTGGGCCATCTTAATGATGTGATTGAATTTTTTAAAGATGAATCTACCCTTCAACCCATCGTAGTTAATACCCGTGAAGAATTTGCCTTTGCACAAAGTGATTTCGACATTGATTTTTGTGACGTAAAGGGCCAGGAAAATATTAAACGGGCATTGGAAATTGCAGCCGCTGGTGGTCACAATGCCATATTGATCGGTCCGCCTGGCGCTGGCAAAACCATGCTGGCAAAGCGTTTGCCCACCATCCTGCCGCCACTCTCGCTGCAGGAAGCGCTCGAAACCACGAAGATACACAGCGTTGCAGGCAAGTTGCCGGAGAATGCCACCCTTATTTCAAAAAGGCCATACCGCAGTCCGCACCATACCATTTCCGATGTAGCACTTGTTGGCGGTGGCGGCAATCCCCAACCTGGTGAAATATCCCTGGCGCACAATGGCGTATTATTTTTAGATGAACTACCCGAGTTTAAACGAACGGTACTGGAGGTAATGCGCCAACCGATGGAAGAACGTAAAGTCACCATCTCGCGGGCAAAAGTGGCACTGGAATTCCCTGCCAGTTTTATGTTGATTGCTTCTATGAACCCCTGAAGTTGTGTTGCTTATTTCCGGCATTTAGAGAAATGTGGGGGGCAGGAAGATAGGAAAGGCAGATATTGATGTTGTTTGTATCAACTACTAGACGTTCAGTAATGGTTTCTACCACAGAACGCTTTTCTTCAAATGGCATTTTCGGCCAATTATTATACAAGTCTTTGGCATCCTGAATGACCGTATCAGCAGACAAATACTGGATTTTAAGAAAATCGATTTCCGCTTCAAGTTCTGGCATTTGAGTTTCCAGTTGCCGCAGTTGCTGTTCAGTGGGCTTGTAAAATCGGGCAAATTCTTCCTTTGACA
>JBBQOJ010000275.1:0-5098 GCA_038330815.1 Chitinophagales bacterium
CGCACCTTTTACCATCTTGCCCACTTTAGTGCTGGTATTAATGCCATTGCTTTGGGGGTTGGCTACCACGGTAGCAACGCCACCACCAAAATCGGTAAAGGCATAGGTGATGGTGGTAGATTCAAAATCGAGGGGTAGTACGGGAAGGGTTTGGCTAAAGCCGCAAATAGTTAGTAAAATGGCCGGGAGTAAAAGATAGAGTTTTCTCATCTTTGATTTTTTAGTAAAGTAAAGGAGTGTAGTACATCGGGCTTGCAAAAGCCTTCAAAAAGGAAATTTCCTGTTAGCAGGTAAGGCTAATCGGGATTTATCCAGTTGGATAGTTTCGGCAAGTATCGTATAATGACACCCGCCGATAAAAAATATACTCTCTTTAACTACAACTATTTTTCCTGCTTCTTTTAAAAAGCTTTCCTTTTACAGATAAAGCCAACTTTTACGTAGTTAAATTGTTTAAAGAGGGTGCGATTGAAAATGCTATAAGACAGTCACCACCAATACTTTGTTAACTGGTATGGGGATGAAATACCTTAATTTGCATATTGGTACCTACCAATTACGCAATAGCAATTACCGGCAATGCTTATTACACGAATAGCCTAACCACTGCATGAACGAACTTCAGCCAGATAGTGAACAATTAAAAATATGGTGGGTCGATGCTATTCAACAGGATACGCTGGCATTTGGTAGTATTCATAAATCATTGTATGCAGGCCTGTTTAATTACGCACTTAAATTATTAGGGGATGAAGCACTTGCCAATGATGTTATCCAGGACCTCTTTATTAAAATCTGGAACAAGCGCCATTCGATTGGTGAATTGCAAAAAGTGAAAGCTTATTTTTTTACTGCTTTAAGGCGCCAGGTGCTAAATCAATTACGGGATTTGAAATTGAGGCAATTAAAAATTAGTACGCTTGCCAGCCCCGATATCGATTTTTCGCAGGAAGAAATACTTATCCAAAGAGAACAGGATAACGCCCTTAAAAGCAGGATACTGTTATTACTCAATTCCTTGCCCAGCCGGCAAAAGGAGGTTATTTACCTGTCGTTTTTTGAAGATATGTCGAACGCCCAAATCGCCGAGGTGTTGGATATCAACTATCAATCAGTCATGAACCTTAAACAGCGGGCCTTGCAAAAAATGCGCACCCTCGTCCTCTTACTGCTGCTAACCATATTGCCCTTCCTGTTTTAAACCCTGCTTAATTTTTTTTCGTTAAATGAGTATAACCGTTTAGTTATTGTGTCATTATTGAAACAATGCACAATGAATAAGGATAACATGCCGGGTGAAGAAGACATGGACCTACCCTTTCATTTTACGAGGAAGAAGGTGCCGGGTGAGCAGCAGCAGGAAAATTGGAACGCCATTGAACATACTATTACCGCGCAAGCCAACACCTCCCGTCGTTGGAGGCAGGCATTGTTGGTACTGAGCGGTATTGCTATTATCGCCTTCGCCACTTATTTCTTCCGGGATGCGTTTGTGTCAACTGACAGTAATTTTTATGAAACCGGTTTTGCTCAAAGAAAGAGCCTCACTTTGCCGGACGGATCAAAAGTTACCTTAAACGCAAATTCCTCCCTGCGGATTACCGCCTTGTGGAACAATATTGCCCAAAGGGAAGTATGGCTGGAAGGAGAAGCCTATTTTGAAGTAGAGAAAAAACCATCCTCCAAACAAAAATTTGTAGTTCACGCAAATGAATTGGATATCGAAGTACTAGGCACAAAGTTTAATGTAAACACAAGGCACGAAAAAGCTACCGTATCGTTGGAGGAAGGAAAAATTAAGCTTTCGGTGAAGGGTACCCTGCAATCGATATTAACCAAAAAGAAGTCGGGAGCAGTGCTGGAAATGAAGCCGGGGGATGTAGTAAAGGTAGACACGATATCCGGTGTTCGTTTATTTGCAGACGATGCAGTGAATGATAAATCGGGTTGGGTTAGAAATGAATGGAACTTCGATAGCACCAGTTTAAGAGACATTACCGGCAGGATCGCCGATGTGTACGGATATAAAACAATCGCTGCCCACGACAGCCTGTTGGATATCCGGATATCGGGCAAATTACGCGCTGCCAACATCAACGAGTTATTAGTAGTGTTGCAATTTGCTTCGAGGCTGGAAATGAAAATTAATAGGAAAACCATAAAAATCAGCCTCCCATAAAGAGGTGCTTAATTACCATTAACGATAAATTTTGCTGTATGAAGAAAAAATTCTTTACGGGTAAATTGCTGCTGTCTGCATTACTGATGTTTAGCAGCCTTTGTTTTGCCAGGGGACAAAATGAAGAACCCCGTACCATGGCCAATATCCTGTATGAGTCCCGCGATCGCTTCGATGTGGATTTTATCTACCAGGCCAATACCTTACCCCCGCTTAAGCTTCGTTTTGATATTACGAAATATAATTCGGTGGAAAGTTTTTTGGGGGAGCTGCTGGTACCCTACGAATTAAAGTATAAAAAAGTATTGGCCAAGGCCTATGTAATTTATAAAAGCAGCGAAGAGCTCCGCAAGCTTACCGCTGCGCTGGAGGCAGGCAATTACCCTTCTGCAACATCCATCTCTGGTAACGATCGCGGAGCAATCGCGAACCAGTTTCCCATATCCGGTACCGTTACCGACCAGGCCACCGGTCTTGCGCTGGAAGGAGTAAGCGTTTTGGTAAAAGGTACCACCAAGGGTACTTATACCACGGCCAGCGGGTTATTTAAAATTGATGTCCTCAACGCCAACAGCGTATTACAGTTTTCTATAGTTGGCTATCAGTCAAAGGAAATTACCGTAGGCGAAAATACCAACCTGCAGGTGGGTTTGTTGTCGCTATCCCAATCATTAAATGATGTGGTAGTGATTGGTTACGGCACTAAAAAAAGAAAGGACCTCACCACGGCCATCTCCTCTGTAACCGCAAAAGACATTGCAGCCTTACCGGTAGCGGATGCAGCGCAGGCCCTGCAGGGTAAAGTGTCCGGGGTTACCATTACCCAAAATAGTGGTGCACCGGGTGGTACGGGTGGTACAGGTATCAGGATCAGGGGTATCAGTTCTATCTCCCAGGGCAACAACCCGCTGATTGTAGTGGATGGATATCCCTTACCCGATCAAAATGCCGACAATGTTTTAAATTCATTTGGTACCGGCGATATAGAATCTATTGATGTACTGAAGGATGCGGCGGCCGCTTCCATTTACGGCGTACGTGCTTCCAATGGGGTAATCATCGTTACTACCAAACGTGGCCGTGCCGGTAAAACAAGTTTAACGGTGGATATGTATGCCGGTATACAAAATGCCTGGAGCCTGCCCACTATGCTCAATGCAAAAGAATATGCCATTCTAAACAGCGAGGCAAGAATTGCCAGTGGTTTACCGGTATTGCCAAAACTGGCAGATGCGGGTGCCATTGAAAGCCAGTATGGAGAAGGTACCGATTGGCTGGATGAAGTTTTCAGGCGGGCCGCCATGCGTAGCGTAAATATTACGGCCTCGGGAGGATCGGAAAAAGCCCAGTATTTATTTTCCGCCGGTTACTTCAAACAGGATGGGATATTATACAATACCGACATTGAAAGATTTAACCTGCGGTTTAATGGCGATGTGAAGGTGACGGATAAAATAAAGATCGGCAACTCACTCTCCCTGAATAAGCTTACAGAGCGTGGTGCGGATACCTATTCTGCTTTTAACAGCGTGATATTGCTGGCGCTTACCTCACCGCCCACGGTAAAGCCCCGCAATGATGATGGCACGTATGCTGGCGGTAACGGAAGTACGGATGGATTTAATGAACCCAATCCCATTTACCAGCTGGAAGTGCCCAATAATACTTTTACCAAGTACCGGATTACGGGTAATATCTATGCCGAAATCACCCTGCTAAAGGGATTAAAATTTAAATCCGTTTTTGGTGCTGATTTCAATTACCAGGAAAATAGAAATTTCAGTCCGGCTACACCCTCCTCCGGTGGCCGCCCCATCTTGTTTACCGGCTATTTTACCCAAAAAGGATTGTATCCTGACTACCTGGCCGAGTATACACTTACCTATGACAAAACTTTTGGTAAACATAAATTCAATGTATTGGGCGGGTATACTTACCAGGAAAACAAATACTCCTTTGTAAATGCTTCCCGCGGAAACGGTGTATTTAACCCGGTGATCCCGGTGCTGAATAGCCAGGTGCTAACGGTTACGGATATCTCCCAAATTGGCAATGCCGCAGAGGATGGCATTAACCAACGTTTTATATCTTACATCGGGCGTCTCAATTACGATTTTGATGACCGTGGTTCCTTTGGTATATCTGTAAGAAGAGATGGCAGTTCCAACTTTGCCCCTAAAAATAAATTTGCCGTGTTCCCTTCCTTTTCTGCCTCCTGGCGTTTATCCAATGAGCCATTCCTGGAGAGTTCTGCCTGGGTAGATGATTTAAAAGTGAGGGCCAGTTTTGGCTACACGGGTAACCCCAATGTACCAGGTAATATCTTTTTACAGGCCATCAACCAAAGCTTCCAGTATACATTTGGTAACTCGGTAGGTTCTGGTGGTATCGTTAACGCTACCGCTCCCAGCCGGTCCTTCAACCCCGATATCCGTTGGGAGAAAAATGAACAATTAAATGTGGGCATTGATGGAAGCGTGTTCAACAACCGTGTTGGATTTTCAGTAGATGTTTACCAGCGCCGCTCGAAAGATTTGATACTAAGTGTAGCTTTTCCTTTTATTTCCGGCACATTTGAACCTATTCCTTACAACACCGGCACTTTGCAAAACCGTGGTATCGATTTGTCGCTTAATGGAAATATTGTTAGCTCCCGCAACTTTCGCTGGAACGCCAACGCCATTGTGAGTACCTACCAGAATAAAGTGATTTCGCTTGGTTTATCCGCCCCGCGGGATAATGGATTTGCACGCATCCAGGGAGGGAGTTTAAGAACCTCGCTCAATCTGCCGATTGATTATTTTTATGGTTTTGTAACAGATGGGATTTTTCAAAGCCAGGCAGAGATTGCCAAGAGCGCGGTACAAACTGCCGGATCCGATCCCACTACCAGCACGGCGCCCGGTGATTTTAAATTTA
>JBBQOJ010000276.1:0-5055 GCA_038330815.1 Chitinophagales bacterium
TTTTATATTAAAGAAGGGTAGCAAAGCAGCTGCCTTGAAAGAAAATTACGGCGTAATAATCTCCGGGAAAATAGCTCAAAAATATTTCCCTGGTCAGGATCCGATGGGTAAGGAAATAGTATATGACAACAACCATAAACTACATGTGACGGGGGTATTAGAAAATCTGCCATCTACCTCACACCTGCAAATTGATTTTTTGGCAAACTATGTGAACGCTAATGAGCTGGTGGGCTGGGATGTTACGGACAATTACTGGGCTGGGGGAGCACTCACTTATTTGCTTTTGTCACCTGGCACCCGCGCCGATAAAATAGAGGCTAATTTTCCCGCATACCTCAAAAAACTCAATGATCCCAATGCAAGTTTTGTGTGGAAACTACACCTGATACCTCTTCGGGATATTTATCTCAATACATCTATTGTTGTATCCAAGCCTCTTACACAGGTATATATTTTTTCTATTGCAGGTTTGTTTATTCTTGCACTGGCTTGTTTTAATTATATCAATCTTGCCACGGCCCGGGCAGCATACCGTTCTAAAGAAGTGGGTGTAAGAAAAGTGATGGGTTCTTCTGCCATGCAGCTCAGGATACAATTTATTTTTGAAACAGTTTTTTTTGTATTGTTAGCGGTTGTACTTGCAGTAATAGTGCTAAAAATCAGCTTGCCGTGGTTCAACGCATTCACTGAAAAGTCGTTGTCCCTGTTGCCGCTGTTTTCTTTAAATGGAATGGCTTTGTTATTGTCAGGTATGGTTGTCATCAGTTTACTTGCCGGCAGCTATCCTGCTTTTATATTATCTGGTTATAAAGCTGCGGCTGTTTTAAAGGGGGAGTCGGTACATGGCAAAGGAAGGGCGTGGTTACGCAAACTGCTGGTGGTGGCCCAGTTTAGTGTTTCGATGATTATGACGATAGCCACGATGATCGTATTTAATCAACTCCAATACATTAGACATAAAAATCTTGGTTACCAGCGTTCACAAATACTAACGTTGGATTTGCGCAACGCAGCACAAGGCAGCAAAGAGATTTTTAAACAACAGGTTACCAATTTACCTTCTGTAACCTCCGCCACCATTGCGTATGGATTGCCCGGTAGTAATCTTTTGCAAGGGCAAAAATTAGTCAGCGAATTTGTACCCCAGGGTGCCAAAGACGCCTCCATCAAAATGTTAACCATTGATGAAGATTTTTTAAAAACATTTGACATTAAACTGCTGGAGGGTAGGGCCTTTGACAAAACACGTAGCACAGATAAAGAAAAGTTTCTTATCAATGAATCGGCAAAAAAATATTTTGGCTGGAAGGATATTGAGGCAAAGGAAACGGGCTATTATACTTTTGTAAATAACCCAGATGGCAGTTACCAGGAGGTGCCGCTCAAGGGAGCTGTGATTGGTGTAATTGCAGACTATAATCATACCAATTTAAAGATGCCGGTTCAGCCGATGATTATAGCTTTAAATGCAGGATGGGAAGCTCAACTGGCTGTTAAACTTAGTTCAGAAAATATAGCTGCAAGTATCTCCAACATAAAAGAATTATGGGTACAAGCTTTTCCAGGAATGCCCTTTGACTACCAGTTTATGGATGATACGTTTAATAAAACCTATCAGTCAGAAATTAAGACGGGCAAGGTGTTTGGTTTGTTTGCAATCCTTGCAATCGTTATTTCCTGTCTTGGTTTATTGGGCCTTGTAACTTATGCGGCAGAACGGCGCAACAAAGAAATTGGAATCCGCAAAGTGCTCGGTGCCGGTGTAGCCCAAATTGTACAGTTGCTTTCTAAAGATTTTATTGTTTTAATCGCCGTGGCATGTGTAATTGCATTTCCGGTAGCATGGTATGTGATGCAAAACTGGCTCCGGGATTTTGCCTACAGGATAAATATTAGTTGGTGGGTATTCTTCCTCGCCTGGGCCATTGCTTTTCTTATTGCAATGGCAACGGTAAGTTTCCAGGCAATAAAAGCAGCCATCGCCAACCCGGTGAAGAGTTTGCGGATGGAATGATCGAATAAAAGCGTTTTTAAAGGGATTGATAAGACGCTATCCGGAACTACCTCAAGTTAAAATAAATGTATGCTGATTAATTATCTTACCATCGCCTGGCGAAACTTGTTGAAAAACAAGGTTTTCGCTGTTATCAATATCCTGGGACTGGCCATGGGTATTTCGGTGTGTTTCATCATCGTGTTGTTTGTGCAGGATGAACTGAGTTACGATCGTTTTAATGAAAAGGCCGGCAGGATCGCCCGGGTGGAGTTTAAAGCTACCATCTATGGCGGCATGATCAGGGAGGCTTCCGTGATGCCGCCTGTGGCAACAGCCCTGAAAAATGATTATCCCGAGGTGGAGGAAGCTACCCGGCTGAGGAGTAATGGCAGCGCAAAAATCAGGGTTGGCAACAAGGTTTTTCAACAGGCAGTGGCCTTTGTAGATGCTGATTTTTTTAACGTATTTACCCTTCCTTTGATACAGGGCGATGCCGCAACGGCATTGGCACGGCCCAATACCCTGGTGATCACCGGCGCATTGGCAAAAAAATATCTTGGTACACAAAACGCGATGGGTAAAGTGCTTTATTTTGCTGATGGTGATATTCCGTATACCATCACCGGCATTGTTGATAAAATGCCTTCCAATGCGCATTTTCATTTTGAACTGTTTGCTTCCCTGGCGGGGAATCCCGAAGCTGGTTCCAATAGTTGGCTGACGTCTAATTTTTACACCTACCTTTTACTTAAAGAGGGTGCTTCTATTAGTAGCCTCGAAGCAAGACTGCCGGCAACGGTAGAAAAATACATGGGCCCGCAAATTTTGGAATCCATGGGGATGAACCTTGACCAGTTTCGTACCAGGGGAAACGAACTTGGTTTTAAATTGCAACCACTTACTGATATCCACCTATTCGGCGATAATACCAATGAACTGGAGCCTGGAGGTGATATCCGTTATGTGTACATTTTTGGTGCGATTGCTATTTTTGTACTACTGCTCGCTATGATTAATTTCGTGAATTTATCCACGGCTGCAGCGGCTGGCCGGGCCAAAGAAGTAGGGGTGAGAAAAGTATTGGGGTCGGGCATAGCGGCCCTTGTAAAACAATTTTTGTCGGAGTCGTTGCTGCTGTCTGCGGTGGCCTTACTCGTTTCCATTGTGCTGCTTCAACTGGCACTCCCGTTTTTTAATCAACTTTCCGGGAAACAGCTAACCATCGGTGTTGCCTTTCAGCCGTTGCTGTTACTGGTTTCACTGGGCTTATGTACCGGCTTACTGGCAGGTGTATACCCCGCATTTTTTCTCGCTGCCTTTCAACCGGTTCATGCGCTGAAAGGGCGTAATAATTCCGGCAACAGTGGTGCCGGTGTAAGAAAAGGGCTGGTAGTGTTCCAGTTTTTTATAGCCGCATTTATGATGGTGGGCACCCTGGTGGTGTATCAGCAACTGAAATTTATACAGGATAAAAAGTTGGGCTACAACAGGGCACAAATGGTGATATTGCCTAACTCCTATGCCCTGGGGGAAAAGGAAAAAGTATTTAAACAAGATTTGCTGAACGATCCGCAGGTGGTGAATGTAACTGTTTCCGGCTATAAACCCGCTGGTCCTACGTTTAGCAATAACTTCCTGGTGTACCCCGAAGGAAACGAGCAACAGATGATGCGTACGCTTCGCTACAAGGTGGACGAACAATACATTCCCACGCTGGGCATTGAAATGGCCGAAGGGAGAAATTTTTCCGCTGGCCAGCATGGCGATTCCAATGCAGTCATCCTGAATGAAACGGCCGTTCAGGCCTTTGGTTTTGGCGATCAGGCCATCGGTAAAAAAATTAGCTGGGTAAGTGACCAGGCAGGTACAAGAAGCAGTTACGAGGTAGTGGGGGTGGTAAAAGATTTTCATTTTAAGTCGTTGCATCAAGCCATCACTCCCTTGCTGATGGTGTTGGAGCCAGAGACGGGACTGATCATCAAAGTAAAAACAGGCGACTTGGCCGGTTTTCTTACCAGCCTGCAGCAGCAATGGAGGAAGTTCAATACCAATGAGCCCTTTACTTACCAGTTGATGGATGACCTTTACAATAACACCTACGCAGCCGAAAGGAGAACAGGAAAACTAGTGGCCATTTTTGCCTGCCTAACCATTTTAGTGGCCTGCCTGGGCCTGTTTGGATTAGCTACCTATACTGCCGAACAGCGGCGCAGGGAAATCGGCATCCGGAAAGTGTTGGGCGCAAGCGTAAACAGCCTGCTGGTCTTACTGTCGAAGGATTTTTTAAAACTGGTTTTGCTTGCTGCTGTCATAGCATTTCCCATTGCATGGTATTTAATGAATAAATGGCTCGAAAATTTTGCATATCGTATTAATATATCCTGGTGGGTATTTATAGCTGCCGGCAGTTGTGCAGCAACTATCGCCCTGTTTACGATAAGTTTTCAAACTATAAAAGCTTCATTGACAAACCCGGTGAAGAATTTAAGAACAGAATAAAAAAACATAGTAATGATAAAGAACCTATTCCTGATTGCCTTGCGCAATTTAAAAAAAGACAAATGGTATAGCCTGCTTAACATCCTGGGCCTTACCATTGGCATCACCTTCAGTTTGTTCCTGATCTTCTACATAAAAGATGAACTGACCTTTGATCGCTATAACGAAAAAGCCGACAGGGTTGTACGTATCGTTGCCTATGCCCAGGAACCCGAGAAGTTGACGAAATTTGCCCAGACACAATTCCCGCTTGCGCCAACATTAAAGAAAGACTTTCCCGAAGTGGAAGATGCGGTAAGATTTGTAGCTAAAGAGCGAACACTCTTTAAAAATGATAACTACAATTTTTATGAAACGAAAATATTTTATACAGACAGTACCCTCTTCAACATTTTTACCTATCAATTCCTGGAAGGAACTGCAGCCAATGCATTGACCCGGCCTAAAAGTATTGTACTAACAAAATCGGTGGCCGAAAAATACTTTGGAAAAAACACACAAGCCGTTGGGAAAACCTTACGAACTGTGTACGATCTGTATACCGTAACGGCCGTTAT
>JBBQOJ010000277.1:0-5054 GCA_038330815.1 Chitinophagales bacterium
TGATAACCGTATCGCCTATCCGAAGCCCGGCATTGTTGCGGGCGAATAAATCGCGGGCCTTTTGATCACTCATCCTGAAACGCATACAACCGGCACAAAAGAGTAGCCAGGCGACAATGACAAGAAGGAATACCACGTACATCCGTTTCATGAAGGCTTGAGTTAATTATACCAGCAAGGCTTACAAATCAGCCGAACTTCCAGGCAATTTATCGTACTCCCCTTTTACTGCATACCATCCAAACACCATTAATCCTGCTGCAATGGGCGTGAAGATACCGATGATGATAAACCAGGGAACAGGTTGGTTGATATCTTTCGTTCCGGCAGTATCAATATTATGCACCGCCCCCATCACCAGGAAAAAAATAGCCACCGGGGCCAAAATCATCCACGCAACACCCAATATTCTTTTTAGCAGGTTCATAGCATTGATTTAATCATTAATATTAGCGTCAATCTTGTTACCCAGGTACAGGCCGCCAATTACAAAACAAAGCGCGGCGATCCCAATGGGATACCATAAACCTACCAGGGGATCGTTTACATAACTGGCCGAAAGCAGGGTAGCGATAAACGGCACCAATCCGCCAAATACGCCATTGCCAATATGGTAGGGCAAACTCATGGAAGTGTACCTTATTTTGGTTGGGAAAAGCTCCACTAAAAATGCAGCAATGGGGGCATACGCCATGGTAACAAAAAGAATCATTACAAATACCAGTAAAATAAATTTCCATTTGAGCGCGGTGGTAAGCACTTTATCGGTGTACACCGGGTGATTATCGGCTTGCGTGATATCAACACTGCCCGCTAAGGTGGTATCGGCCCGGTTTACCGTAAATGCCGCGCCATTATCCAACACCATCTTTTCGGTAGAATGGTTCACCCATATCGGGCCCGCAGCGGTTACCAGCGTATCTGTTTTTATTATCATCCTGCTACTGCCATCTGCTACAGCTACCGTAAGGTGTTGCTGCATCCACTCTTTCACATTGGTATCCTTTATAAAACATCTGAAGATGGGCCGGTAGAAAATTACGCCGAGCAACATACCGGTAAGCATGATCCACTTTCTGCCTATCCGGTCGCTCAATGCACCAAACACCAAAAAGAAGGGAGTGGCCAGGCCGATGCCCCAGAGCAGGATCTCGCGGTTTTGCATAAATTCAATCTTCACCGTATTTTCCAAAAACGACTGCGCATAAAACTGGCCGGTGTACCAGATTACCCCCTGGCCCATAACAGCACCAAATAACGCCAGCAATACCATCTTGAAATTAGCTTTATGCCCAAAGCTCTCCTTGAGGGGATTAACGGATACCTTGCCTTCTTTTTTCAATTTGGAATAGAGGGGCGATTCACTCATGCGCAACCTGATATAAATAGAAACCCCAACCAGCAAAATAGAAATCCAAAACGGATACCGCCAGCCGCCCCATTCTGCCGTAAAGGATTCATCGGACATGTTAGCTTTCACTGCCATAATTACCCCTAGGGCAACAAATAACCCAAGCGTAGCAGTGGTTTGTATCCAACTGGTATAGTAACCCCTCTTGTTAACCGGCGAATGTTCGGCCACGTAGGTAGCGGCCCCGCCATATTCGCCGCCCAGTGCCAGGCCCTGCACCAATCGTAATAGCAATACCAACAGGGGTGCAACGATGCCGATGGAACGATAACCTGGCACCAACCCGATTAAAAAGGTAGAGCCGCCCATTAACACCAGCGTTAATAAAAAGGTAGATTTTCTGCCGATCATATCCCCCAGTCTTCCAAACACCAGGGCCCCGAAAGGGCGCACCAAAAAACCAGCCGCAAAAATGGCCAGGGTGCTAAGTAAAGCAGCAGTGTCATTGCCTTCGGGAAAAAACTGCACGGAGATTGTTTTGGCAAGCATTCCAAAAATGTAGAAATCGTACCATTCGATCAGGGTACCCAGGGAAGAAGAAAAAATTACTTTGCCAATTCCTTTCCCGTCTGCTGAAACCATCATTTTATTTTATGTTTTTTACAATCAGTGGTGTTGCTATTATTAGGATAAATATATTAATTTGGGCACAAACACAACGATTTAAAAATTAAACCCCTTTTAATGATGCCATATCCACACCAGGTTACTTCCCTGGAGCAATACCAAGCCGCTTATAAACGCAGTATCGAAGCACCTGAAGCATTTTGGGGGGACGTAGCGGAAAATTTCTACTGGAGAAAAAAATGGGACAAGGTATTAACCTGGGATTTTACAACGCCCAACATTGAATGGTTTGCCGGTGGTAAATTGAATATCACGGAGAACTGCATCGACCGGCATTTGGAAACACTGGGCGACAAACCCGCCATCATCTGGGAGCCCAACAACCCGGAGGAGAGAACCAGGATAGTTACCTATAACCGGTTACATAAAAGGGTTTGCCAGTTTGCGCAGGTACTGCTTAACAATGGGGTAAAAAAAGGTGACCGGGTGTGTATTTATATGGGCATGGTACCCGAATTGGCCTACGCGGTATTGGGTTGTGCCAGGATTGGTGCCATCCACAGTGTTATTTTTGGCGGCTTCTCCGCACAAAGCATTGCCGACAGGCTGTATGACGCCCAGGCGGAATATATTGTTACCTGTGATGGCGCTTTCCGTGGTGGAAAAGACATTCCTTTAAAAGGTATCATTGATGATGCGTTAATCGGTAACCGCAGCATTAAAAAAGTGATTGTATATACCCGCACCCGTACGCCGGTATCCATGTTAAAAGGCAGGGATGTGTGGTGGGAGGATGAGATGGAGCATGCGGAAATGCAGATTGAAAAAGACAATGTGATTACCATGCCGGCTACGGAAATGGATGCCGAAGACCCCCTGTTTATTTTATATACCTCCGGATCTACTGGTAAACCCAAGGGGGTGGTGCATAGCACAGCGGGGTATATGGTATGGGCCAACTATACCTTTATTAATACGTTTCAATATAATCCCGGCGATGTATTTTTCTGCACTGCGGATATTGGATGGATTACCGGGCATAGCTATATCCTGTATGGCCCGCTTAGTGCCGGTGGAACAAGTGTAATGTTTGAAGGTATTCCCACCTACCCGGATGCTGGCCGCTTTTGGGATATCATTGCCAAATACAAAGTGAATATTTTGTACACGGCGCCCACAGCGATACGCAGTTTAATGAGTTTTGGACTGGACCCGTTAAATGGAAAAGACCTGTCTACACTAAAAGTATTAGGCACTGTTGGCGAGCCCATCAATGAGGAAGCATGGCATTGGTATGATGATAACATTGGTAAAAATATTTGCCCCATTGTGGATACCTGGTGGCAAACTGAAACAGGCGGGGTGTTAATCTCCAACCTGGCCGGCATTACCCCGGCTAAACCCAGCTGGGCAACACTGCCTATGCCTGGCGTGCAGCCTTTACTGGTAGATGAAAGCGGGAAAGAGGTAACCGAACCCGATGAAGACGGTTTGTTGAAAGGAAACCTCTGTATCAAGGCGCCCTGGCCGGGCATTTTAAGAACTACCTATGGCGATCATGAACGCTGTCGCACCAATTATTTTGCTACCTACTCCAACCTTTATTTCACCGGAGATGGCGCCATTAAAGATAAGGATGGGAACTACCGCATCACCGGGAGGGTGGATGACGTTTTAAATATCAGCGGCCATCGCATTGGTACTGCGGAAGTGGAAAACGCGATCAATATGCACGCCGATGTAGTGGAAAGCGCCGTAGTGGGTTACCCCCATGATATTAAAGGACAGGGTATTTATGCTTATGTTATATATAGCCACATGCATGTGGATGAAGAACAAACCCGGAAGGATATCCTGCAAACCGTAAGCCGGGTAATTGGCGCCATTGCCAAGCCTGATAAAATTCAGTTTGTAAAGGGACTACCCAAAACCAGGAGCGGCAAGATCATGCGCCGCCTCCTTCGAAAAATTGCGGAAGGCGCCACCGAAAACCTGGGAGATACGTCTACCCTACTGGACCCGGGGGTAGTGGAAGAAATTAAAAATGGTAAAATTTAAATAGTTGTGTACGATTTTAAAAAAAGCCGGATGTTTGCATCCGGCCTTTTTTATTCAATGCTGTTACCATGAAAAAAATCCTGAAATACCTGCTGGTCAGCCTGCTGGCGATCATTGTACTATTAAATATCATCACTGCCTTTCATGCTTATAAATTCACCCATTTTTATGAAACAGGCAAAGTAGCGGACCCCGGTAAGGCCAAACGTTCGGGGTGGGACCTAACCAATGAAATATTATTTGGCCGCAAGGTGGCCCGGCGTGCCAACACGTTAGTACCGGATAGCAGCTTTGAAACCGTTTCGCTCACTTCTGCAGCCGGGTTGACCATTGAGGGCTGGCACCAGCGGACAATGCAACCTGCAAAAGGAACCGTTCTCCTCTTTCACGGGCATGGCAGTACCAAATCGGCCATTGCCAATGAAGCTGCCGCCTTCAGGAAATTGGGGTATCATACCTTTTCTATTGATTTCAGGGCGCATGGTAACAGCGGGGGTAATACCTGCACCATTGGTTACTGCGAAGCAGAGGAAGTGCAACTTGCCTATCACTATATTCAATCAACCGGTGAAACCAATATTGTTTTGTGGGGCATTTCGATGGGGGCCGCCGCCATTACCAGGGCGTTGCACGTTTACCCTTTACAACCTGACAAAGTAATTTTGGAAATGCCCTATGGTTCGCTGGCGGAGGCGGCTGCCGGCCGGATAAAACTGATGCACCTGCCACCGCAACCCCTGGCCACCATGGTTACTTTCTGGGGTGGGGTGCAGCAGGGATTCTGGGCCTTTAACATGCAGCCGGCGGAATATGCCAAAACAATCAGGGTGCCCACTTTATTGCAATGGGGCCGGCTCGATCCGCGGGTGAGCGAAGCAGAAACCAGGATGATTTTTGCTAATTTGCCGGGCGTAAAAAAACTGGCCATCTATGAAAACAGTGCCCACGAATCATTGTATAAAAATGAAACCACCAAATGGCTAAGCTCCGTTGACAGCTTCCTATACCATTAATTAAT
>JBBQOJ010000278.1:0-5048 GCA_038330815.1 Chitinophagales bacterium
GGGGCAAATCAGCGAAGATCACCGGATAAAAACCAAAACGTCCTCCCGCTGATCTTCACAGAAAAAAAATCAGCGGCAATCAGCGGGGAAAAACCAGCGAAAATCAGCGGGAAAAAACAAGCTGAAATCAGCGGGAAACCAAACAGTTTTGTCATCCAAAATAAGGATATGGTTTATTTTTAAAAATAACCCACTTTTGCAGTCCTCTTTACAATCGGACAACAGCGCTAAATAATCATCACTTATGGATCTAACTTCAATAAAACTCGTGGCGACCGATATGGATGGCACCCTGTTGAATGGCAGGCACGAATTGAATCAGGCATTTTTTCCGCTGCTGCAACAAATGAAGGCAAAGGGGATACTTTTTGCCGCTGCCAGTGGCAGGCAGTATTACAACCTGCTCAACCGTTTCGAACAGGTACCGGACGATGTGATTTTTATTGCGGAAAACGGTAGCTACGTAGTGCACCAGGGCAAAGTAATACTGGTACAGGCCATGGACTCTTCAATTACCAAAGAATTAATTGTTTCCGCCCGAAAATTAAAAGACGTACATATTATTCTTTGCGGAGTAAAGCAGGCGTATGTTGAAAGTAATGAACCCCTTTTTATGGAGAAGGTAGCCATGTATTACGACAAATACCTTTTAGTGGACGACCTGTTACAAGTGAACGATGACCAGTTTTTGAAAATCGCTCTCTGCGACCTGGCGGGCAGCGAAACCAATAGCTACCCCTATTTTAAACACCTCGAAGATCAGCTACAGGTGAAGGTATCGGGGAGCATCTGGCTCGATTTATCCCACCGGCTCGCCAATAAAGGCCGGGCGCTGAATGCATTGCAAAGTCGTTTTGGCATCCCAAAGGAAGCTACCATGACTTTTGGCGACTACCTGAACGACCTGGAATTGATGCAGGAAGCACACTTTAGTTTTGCCATGGAAAATGCCCATCCCAACATTAAGAAGGCCTCGAACTATGCAACCAAAAGTAACGAAGAGGATGGCGTACTACTGGTACTGCTGGAAATGTTGGCAGCAATGGAAGCCTCCACCTCCCGAAATCAGTTACCCACCACTTCTCAATAGGTGGGCGCTCTATCCGGCCAGCTTATAAGCTTATGCACTGAATCCAATTAACAGCCAGTAAACAGGAAAATGTCAAATAATTTCCAATAACGATGGCAGGCGTTTACAACCGCACGTTAAAGGCAATCACCTAATTTTCCTGCCTGGAATTCCTTGGTGGCCTCCTCTGTCTCCTCCTGGTTATCATCATAAAGGAGCCATAACTCGCAATGGGTTCATTAAAGGGTTGGCCGCTTAGTAATAGCAATACAGTGGGTTCACTTGCTTTTATACGAGTTTTCCACTACCATGATCTGAGATAAGATTGGCAGGCAATTCTTCAGTGGCCATCAGCTACGTGGTTGGTACGGACGTTGTCTCAAAAATCACGTTGGTGAAAGCAGGGAACGGCTGTATCTTTAAGTTCAATCGCAATCTTGCATTATGGAGAAAGAGGTAACTACCGGCTGGAAATATCGTTTACACGAAATCATATTTGAGTCGGGTACTACTGCCGGTAAACTGTTCGATGTGGCCTTGCTGGCGTTAATACTTACGAGTATTATCATAGTAATGCTCGACAGCATTTATAAGTGGCACTTGTTGTACGGCAATTTGTTCCTTTGGTTGGAGTGGGGTTTTACCGTCATCTTTACGTTGGAATATATACTCCGGGTAATCTCCATACGCAAGCCATGGAAGTATGTCACCAGCTTTTTAGGTATTATCGACCTCTTGGCGATCATCCCCTCCTACCTCAGCTTTTTCTTTGTGGGTACCCAATCGCTGCTCGTTTTTCGGGCACTCCGGCTGTTACGGATTTTCCGCATCTTCAAATTGTCACATTTTGTATCAGAAATGCAATTCCTGGGGGTTGCTATCCGTGGAAGTATAAGAAAGATCAGCATTTTCATGATGACGGTATTAACACTGGTAATCATCATGGGCTCCGTTATGTACCTGGTAGAACAAGGACAAAACGGGTTTAACAGCATTCCAGATGCTATCTACTGGGCGATTGTTACGATCACCACGGTGGGCTATGGAGATATTTCACCGGTAACGCCGCTTGGAAAGTTTATTGCCAGTTTAATTATGCTGTTAGGATACGGTATTATCGCAGTACCCACCGGTATAGTGACCACCGAAATGGCACTGGCCATGAGAAAGAAGGAACACCGCAACGACGTGTGCTTAAGTTGTGGCAAGGAAGGGCACGACCCCGATGCGAAATTTTGTAAATACTGTGGGCATAGTATTTAGCGACTCCGTTCTTTTGATTACCACGATAAGCGGCCCGCTACCTTATTTTAAAGGAAGCGATATTTTAAACTGATATTAAATTTTCAACATTTTTTATACATCTATATTTCAAAGGTTTATGCATATAACTTCCTACAGCAGTTTGGAAACCATCGCATCAACCTACCTTGGTCAAAATTTAGCCGGCTACGATTTGGATATACACTGATTGCCTACCTTGCTTTATATTCAAATGCCATTGAATGTTAACTTGGAGCGTTCAATATGGCCGCCAGTTAATTTATTCTATTTCCATTTTTCAATCACCCTTGAAATCAATTATCGCCCCAGGCTGCTGGCACAGTTTTTTAAATAGTTGTGCTAAAAAGATGAAAAATCCCCTTTTCGACCGGAAACGGATACTGGAATATATTTTACATGGTTTTATAGCTGCCGTTTTGTATATGATACCGGTAACGATATTCTTATACAACCATTCCTATGAAAACCTGTACTACCTGTATATGGGTTGTGGCTTGTTTATGGCGGCGATCTTTTTCTATTGTTACCGTTTACTGTATCGGCCCTATTCCGGAAAAAGGGCCGTCTCCATGCTACTCTCGGGGATTTTAACTACTATCACAGGGATCATCATTGCAGTTATTGCGATCTTTATTGAAATGTGGATTGCTTTTCCAAACTTGTTTGGAAGCCTGCCTTCGGAAGAAATCATCGCAGGTGCCCCGGCTACTAATAAAGCGGGCAATCCCGGTAAATTGTTACTGATGATACTCACCACAGCGTTCATAGGCAATTTTGCAGTGGGCGCTTTTATTTCAGTCGTCACATCTTATGCAGGTAAAATTGATCAACGCAAAGACGAACCGGCCCGTTTAGAAACAAATATTCCCCAAAATCCGCAAGCGGCTGCTGAAAAAAAAACGGAGGTTATTTAGTATGATAGTTATTTTTTAGGCCCATAAATCGAACCTGGGCAACAAGAGTAACGGCCAACGCCAATTATGCATCCTTCTCCTGCTTTAATTTGAACCAGGCCTGGCGGTGGGTGAGGCAATGCCAGGTGATCGATCTGATTGCCGGGCCTTAGTTGGAAGTCATTAACAGATACAGCCCACAATAAAATGAAGGAAGGGTTTTACAACTGTTTAGGTCGTCTTCATCAAAACCGGGCGCTGGCGGTTAAGCCATAAGTGGCAGGGTCTCCCAGGCGTACCGCTCCAAAGTCGTATGCATAACTCACATAGCGTTTGTCCAACAGGTTCCTGCACCAAAAAGAAAGAGATAGTGCCGGAGTACCCAGCGCAAGCCTCGAGTTGAGGAGATGATATCCAGGTTGGACTAAATCATTCGCCAGGTCGAAATATTGCTTTCCCAGGTATCTCCATTCACCTCTCAAAGTCATTTCTAATTGATTTTTTTTTGAAAGTAATAATACATATTGTGCTGATAACATGGAGGTAACGGAAGGAGTAAACACTTGTTTCTTTCCTTTTAGATTGATAGATGTGCCATTTTGCGCTATTTGCAAATTACTAAAACTGGCGTCATTCCACCCCAAAGAATATTCCAACTGCACACCCTTGTAAACCCCCTTTGCTTCCAATTCTATTCCCCTGGATATCAACTGCCCGGTATTGCGGGTGATAGTTACCGCATCTGGCAACACCAGCGTAGGCACCTGGGCATCCGTAACGGTGGTATGAAAAGCAGTTACATTTATTATTAGCCGGTTGGCAAAGAAGCTGCTTTTTAAACCAATTTCTATATTATTACTATACTCAGGTTCAAATTGAAACAGGGCGGGTTGTGCCGGGTCGGAGGAAAGCGGTGTTAATCCCCCAGCGCGGTAACCACGACTGTAATTGGCAAACAACAATTGTTTCAAATTGACTTGGTACGCCGCCGCCAGTTTGGGAGAAAAGGCTTTAAAATTAGCGTTGGCAGAAGTATCAGGCCGAAAGGCAAATACGGGGTTGGGATCAGGGTCTATTTGGTATTCCCCCAGGATCGATGCTTTTCTATTTTCGTTATCGTACCGCAATCCGGCGGTAAGGGTCAGTTTTTTTGTAAGTTGGAAGTCGCCTTGTGAAAAAAGGGCTGCGCCGTTACTTTTGGCACGCGTGCTGCTGATCAGGGAAAAATTTTTATCCGGGGCACCCACCAATGCTGCATCCTCACCAAAACGGGTGGCCTGTTTCACCGGGTTATCCTGGTTAAAATAAAAGGCACCTGCCGTCCATTTAATTTTTCCGGATGCGGTAACGGGCGATGAAAATCGTAGCTCCTGGGTAAATACCCTAACCCGGTTCCAGCTGTTGCCAAAATTATTGATAAGGGTTACGCCATCAATAGGTGAAAAATCGCCATCAATGGGCTGTGCATAATACCGGTAGTTTTCCTGGTAGGCCGATTGTGCAGCCACTTGCAACCGCCGGCCATTGTAATTCATGGAAAGGGAACTGTTGAAAATATTGTCATTCAACCGGGTGATGGCATTCTGGGATAATTGGTACGGATTATTTAGCGCATCCGCTACCCCATACACCAACGGGAAAGTTCCATTGTTTCGGTTATTATTGTGTTTTACATTGAGGGTAACCGCCCACTCATCACCCGGTAAATATTTTAAATCACTATCAACCGACTAAAATTAAAAATGGAATCTTTATCGGCTGAAAGTATTGATTTTACTGTGTTATTTATTTATTTAAAAAGT
>JBBQOJ010000279.1:0-5030 GCA_038330815.1 Chitinophagales bacterium
CGCGGTGTAAACAATAATTTTTTTGTAGATAAAAATGATATTCTTGAAACCATCTCCGTTATTGCAGGTGCACAGCCAGTAGGCCGATCCATTGGCTCATTTGATTTAAATGAAATGGAACTGGCCCTGGCAAGAAATATATGGGTAAAAAATGCGCAGCTTTTTTTTGATAACAACGACCGGCTACAGGTAAATGTGTTGGAAAGGGAGCCGGTAGCCAGGATATTTACGACCAGCGGCACCACTTTTTACATTGATAGTGCAAGAGCTATTTTACCCCTGAGTGATAAATTTTCTGCCAGGCTGCCCGTGTTTACCAATTTTCCTTCCGATAAAAAAGTGTTGATAAAGGCAGACAGTAATTTATTGAGTGATATACTGGTAATCAGTTACGCCCTGCAACAGGATGCTTTTCATATGGCGATGATTGAGCAAATAGATATCACGCCTAACCGCACCTTTGAAATGATTCCAAAGTTTGGCAATACCCTGATTGTATTTGGCGATGCAAAGATGGCGAAGAAGAAATTTGACAAGCTTCAGTTGTTTTATAACACGGTGGTAGTAAAAGCCGGTTGGAATAAATACAGCGAAATTAATGTGCAGTATATTAACCAGGTGGTAGCCAAACGAAAAGATGCAGCGGAGTTTAAAGCAGATTCGTTGCATACCCTTCGGCTGATGCAGGTGATTGCAGAAAATGCAGCACGCATGGCAGCCGATACAATGAAGGCGATTGCGCAGGACAATGAACAGAATACCACCAATAAGAGTATTATACAACATTCCATTGAACGGGACGACCATAGCGCAGCTAACAGTATCATTGAAAACAGTGAACCCCCCATAGCAACGGAAACTGAAAAACCGGCGGAGAACAATGCTGCACCCGTTATCCTGTTAAAGCCGTTACCAGCTACCACCACCAGGCCGGCCACGATGGTGAAAAAACCGGTGGAAGTTACCTCATCCAATGCCAGTGAAAAACCTTTTAAAAAGCCTGCCGCAACCAGCAGTAAGCAACCAAAAGTGGTAATGCCGAAACCGGTAAAGAAAAAAGTGCAGTTACCGGATAATGAATATTAATTAAGTAAACACTAACATCAATGAAGGCAGGCATCCTGCTAATACCAGGAAAAGAGGCAAATGCGGAGGTTATTAACTGAAATGAAAAAAAGCGAAACACACACACACACAAACATACAACTATGATTCACGAACAAAACAACACAACAGATGGAGGAGCGGCAAACACCAACCCCGTTATTGTTGGCCTCGACATTGGCACTACCAAAATTGCCGCCATTGCCGGAAGAAAAAACGAATACGGCAAGCTCGAGATCCTGGGCTTCGGACGGGCCAACAGCAACGGTGTGCAACATGGCATGGTGCTCAACATCGACCAAACCATTAAGGCGATTGAAATGGCACTTAAAAATTGCTACGACTCCAATCCCAACCTCGCTATTGAAGAGGTATATGTTGGCATTGCCGGCCATCACATCAAAAGTTTGCAAACCCGCGGCGACATTGTTCGCCAGGATACGGAAGAGCAAATCCGCCAGGAAGAGGTGGACCGGTTGATTGCCGATCAATACCGCACCTACATCCCCGCCGGCGACCAGATCATCGACGTAATTCCACAGGAGTTTACGGTAGATAATTTTCAAAATATCCCTAATCCAATTGGATATAGCGGTGTTAAAGTGGGCGCCAATTTTCATATCATTACCGGGGATAAAAATGCCATCAGGAATATTAACCGTAGTGTTGAAAAAGCAGGCTTACACACCAGGGACCTCGTATTGCAACCCTTGGCCTCTGCTGCTGCAGTAATGTGCGACCAGGACCTGGAAGCCGGTGTTGCCATCGTTGACATAGGGGGTGGTACCACAGACCTTGCAGTTTTTTACGAGGGTATTCTAAAACACACGGCGGTAATTCCCTTTGGTGGCGAAAATATTACCAACGACATTAAGAATGGTCTTGGCGTTTTAAAAACACAGGCCGAGCAAATGAAAGTGCAGTTTGGAAGTGCGTTGAGTGACGAGGCAAAATCCAATGCGTTTATCACCATTCCCGGTTTAAGGGGCATGCAGCCAAAGGAGATCAGTGTTAAAAACCTGGCGGCCATTATACAGGCACGTATGAGCGAGATTATGGATTTTGTAACCTACCATTTAAAACAGGTAGGCCTGGATACCCGCTTACTCAACGGTGGTGTAATACTTACTGGTGGTGGATCGCAACTGAAGCACCTGATACAGTTAACAGAATATGTAACCGGCTTAAATGCCAGGATAGGTTTTCCCAATGAACACCTCGCAGGTGGGCACATTGATGAACTGGCCAAACCCATGTACAGTACCTGTATCGGGTTAATATTAAAAGGCTACAACGATTACGAAAACAAGAATAAGCAGTTTGAAGAAACCTTCCGGAGAATACCCGTACCACCAACGGTACAACAGCCACCGATAGACGAAATGATTGATTTACCTGTTGTTGAAGCAATGGAAGAACAAGCCGTGCAGGTGAAGAAGGTGAAGGAGCGTAAGTCGCTGAAAGGATTTATGGACTCTTTTAAAATTGGCCTTATCGATTTGTTTAAGGAAGAGGAAGATGCCAAATTCTGATAATTGACTACTATAATTTGAATGCTGTATATCGCTAACCTGTAACAGTAGCTAACCCATTAAAAACAGTGCACCGTTTCTACCTTACTAAAAGAAAGGGATGCACCAATGATCAAAGCCGGCAGTAATTGTTAAACAATACAAACATGCTCGCATGGCGCAAACGTAAATAATTATGATACATTTTGATTTGCCTAAAGAACAATCCTCCATCATCAAGGTGATTGGTGTGGGCGGCGGCGGAAGCAATGCGGTTAACCACATGTTTTCGCAGAATATTGAAGGCGTAAACTTCATCATCTGCAATACAGATGCACAGGCCATCGCACAAAGTAAAGTGCCTAATAAAATACAACTGGGGCCACACCTCACCCAGGGTCTTGGTGCCGGTGCCAATCCGGCCATCGGCAGGCAGGCTACGGAAGAAAGCCTGGAAGAAATTAAACGCATCCTTGAAGTAAATACCAAGATGGCGTTTATCACTGCAGGTATGGGTGGAGGAACGGGTACTGGTGGTGCCCCTATCCTCGCAAAAATTTGCAAGGACCTTGGGATTCTCACCGTGGGCATTGTAACCACGCCCTTTGCCTATGAAGGCCGAAAAAGACTGGCCCAGGCAGAAGAAGGCATTCGCCTCTTGAAGGACCATGTAGATACCTTGCTGGTAATCAGCAATGATAAGCTTCGTCACCAGTTTGGTAATTTAAAAATGAAGGAAGCATTTGAAAAAGCGGATAACGTATTGGCCACCGCCGCGAAATGTATTACGGATATCATTAATACCACCGGTCAAATTAATGTGGATTTTGCGGATGTATGCACCGTAATGACCAATGGCGGTGTAGCCATTTTAGGAAGTGCGACCGCAGAAGGAGAGAACAGGGCGCAGATAGCCATAGAAAATGCCTTGAATTCACCATTGCTGAACGATAGCGAGATCCGCGGTGCAAGATGGATTTTGATCAATATCAATTCCGCCGGCGGCGAATATGAGCAAACCATGGATGAAGTAGAGACCATTCAAAACTATATGCTTAGCAAAGCAGGTGATGAAAGCGATGTTATTATGGGGCTGGGATACGACAGTACCCTGGGGGAAGGAATTAGTATTACATTGATTGCTACCGGCTTTGAGCATAAAGACCCTTTTGCAAAAACCATCAACTCGCCAAAAGAGGAAAAAAAGAATGATAAAATTATTATGACGCTTGATATACCTGCGAAAGAGGAACGCAAAGTAGTACAGCAACCAACGCTTCAGTTTGAAGTGCCGGAAGCACCTGCCATGACCAGCCCAGCAGCCATACTTCCTGGTGCACCATCGGAAAAAACAGTTACTGAACTGATGATGCCGGTAATGCAGGAGCAACCTGCGGTAGCAGAAAAAGTAGAATTACCAAGTAGTAATACTGTGGAAAAAAAGGAGGCTGCACCTGTATTTTTTGAGATATCTTCGACAGCAGATCAGGTTCCCGTTATTGAATTTGATATGCCCACAACACCATTACCTGCTGATAAACCAATCGTGGACTACAACACGCCAACAACAGCATTAACTATACATTATAAAGATGCTAGCACGCCTGTTTCGTCGGCAGGTGGATACCTGGCGAAGCCCTCGAATATATATGTAGAGGAGCAACAGCCAAACCAAAAATCCAACACTTTGGAAGAACTAACCGCTCCGCAAACTAAGGTGAAGGAAGACGAGCCTGAATCTGAAATGCGCATGGTGGTTAAAGATTCCCATCAAGCGGCGGAGGAAAAGCCCAATGTACAACAAACTCAGCCAATCATGATGTCCAAGGTTGAGGAGCAGGCAATGCCTGACGAAACCGAGGAACTAAGGCGCCGGGCTATGGATCGAATTGCAAAACTGCGTAATTTGTCATTCAATATTAACGCGGCCGATCCGAATAACGAGTTTGAAACGGTTCCTGCTTACCTTCGCCGCAATATGGAGTTGCACAATTCCATCGCCGATGTAGAGAGCTTTTACAGCAACTACACCGTGAAGTCTGACGAAAATAACCAGGCTGAAATTAGCACCATCAATACATTTCTCGACGGCAAAAAGCCCGATTAAATAATGCGGGTTGTAATGCATGTCACTACCTTGCCTTTCAACAGGTAGCAGTATTTCAATCCAACAGTTGTGTGTAAGTGTGCGGCAGGGCAGCGGCTTTTGATTTATAGTATGTTTGTGGCCCCTCGCTGAGAAGCGGGGGGCTAGTGTTTGAGGGAATACAACAGCTAATTGAGGGAGATGGATAACCGCGAAACCTGTCTATACCATTTTCAGGGACAATAGCAAGGGGTAGCAATAACGTCTTTTTCCGGATAGCCTGCCTTATGCAAAATGCCGGCGCGGGAGTAAGTCATTATCCGTTGGTA
>JBBQOJ010000280.1:0-5029 GCA_038330815.1 Chitinophagales bacterium
TAAATCCCTTAAAGCCCCACAGCTTCCTTAGTACATCCGTCATCAGGTATTTGCTGGCAGTAGCGGGTATGCCGTCCACTTCATTAAAGGAAGCCATTACCGAGCCGGCGCCGGCATCCACCGCTGCTTTATAAGGAGGAAAATATTCATTGAACATTCTTACCCGGCTCATGTCAGTAGTGTTATAATCGCGGCCGGCTTCAGCAGCACCATACAAGGCAAAATGCTTTACGCAAGCCATGATGGTATTATTTTTAGAAAGGTCGTTGCCCTGGTAACCTTTCACCATAGCTTTGGCAATTTGGCTACCGAGATAGGGGTCTTCCCCGGAACCTTCTGCAATACGCCCCCAGCGCGGGTCGCGGGCAATGTCCACCATGGGGCTAAAGGTCCAGTTGATGCCATCGGCGCTTGCTTCCATGGCAGCTACCTGGGCACTGCGTTCAATCGCCTGCATATCCCAGGTACAGGATAAGCCAAGTGGAATAGGAAAAACAGTTTCGTATCCGTGAATCACATCCATACCAAATAACATCGGAATTTTCAACCGGCTTTCCTCTACGGCCACTTTTTGTACCGCCCTGATTTTAGCCACGGATTTGATATTAAACAGGCCGCCCACTTTTCCTTCCCTGATTTTTTTACCGATATCAGAATTGCCGGCCTGGCCCGTTACGATATCGCCCGAACCCGGCAGGTTTAACTGCCCGATCTTTTCTTCGAGGGTCATTTTTTTCATCAGTGCATCAATGAAGGGTTTCATTGCCGCCTTGCTGGTATTGGTGTTGGTATTTTGTGCAACCAACGTAAGGCTGCAACAAAATACAAGGGCAATAATTGTGAGTTTTCTTTTCATAATGTTATTTTTTTCTAAGCAAAATTAACTGCGCCAGCTGGCTGCTACTGGCTGATAGTTGATACTTCAATTTGTTGCCGGCGGCTGGTACGCACCTACCGCCAACGGTTACCCTATTTTATTAAAAAAGGCGCTATGATCCGTTGCCAAATGGCATACCCCTTTGCATTCATGTGCAACCTGTCTTCAATAAAAATATCCGTCATCACGTTCCCCTGCTCCTCCAACATGGCGTTGTATACATTGATATAGGTACCCTTTTTGCTGGCCTGCATAAATTTTTGAATCAGCCGGTTGCCCTCCCGCATGGCGGGCAGGTATTTTTCCCTGCCCGGGCTCGGCTTCATGGATACATAAGCGATGGGTACTTCCGGAAGCTGTGCCCTGATCAGTTGAAATAAAGTTTTAAACCGCTCGAATACGGTATCGCCTGTAACCGCAGCATCGCCGGCCAGGTCATTTTCTCCACAGTAAACGATGATTTGCTTTGGCTGATAAGCAAAGATGATATCCGGTGCATATTGAACCAGGTGTGGTAAAGAAGATCCGCCAAAACCGCGGTTAATAACGGGGTAGCCGGGAAAATACGACGGCAGGTCTTTCCACTTGGTAAATGATGAACTTCCAATAAACAAAATACCATTTCGGGGAACTGCTACGGCGCTATCCTGCTGCTTAAACTGTTGTATTTCCTTGTAAAATGGAGGCGCCTGTTGTGAAAACACCGTACCACTTATAACGATCACGGCTAACAGCAACCAGTACCTAAAAGATTTGTTGATAACAGTCAATCTCATATAAACTATTTTGCAATCCGTTGTTTATAACCTGTTTCTGTGCCACGTGTGCAAGGTAATAAATTAATCTACCCTAATCACCGCCGCCACCTGGCTCACCCCGTTCTCGTTAATGGCTTCTATTCTGAAAAAATAGGCTTTCTTGCTGTCCATGGCTTTAAACCAGTACTCGTTGGCGTCATGCACCATCACACAATTGTATAATTTGTTGGGGTGTGTGCCATAGTAAATATTATAGGCAAAGGCATTGTTTACCGGGCTCCACTTCATATAGGCACTGCGCTTATCCTTCTCTGTTCGTAAAACAAAAAACTGCTTCACTTGTTCCGGTTGGCTGCCTGTGCCGCGGCCAAACACCCTTACACCGCTAATGGCAAATTTACCAGTTGGCATGTGGATATTTTCCAATTTAACATACCGCGCTTTCACCGGCTTTTCCAATTCGATATAATCATGTGGCACATCCCTGGTGTTGTTACTTTTATCGGCCAACAGGCTCCATTTTTTCCCGTCGCTGGAATGGTACAATTTGTATTGGTGGTACAGCCCAGGCACTTTTCCTAAAAAAGCACTGTCCACGTCCTGGTCGGCATAATTTATTTGCACGGCATGGATGGTGCTAACATTTCCAAGGTCAGTTTGAATAAATTCTCCCTTTTCGGCGGAGGCAGCGCTCCAGTAGGTTTTCACATTCTCATCCACCGCGTTATTGGCATAGTAACTGCCAAGGGTAGACGAAACCACTACCGGCTTTTTATAGTTTAGCAGCATCCATTGGGTAAATGCCCCGCTGCCGGCAGGCGCCACCCCGGGTTGCACTGTTTGCGGTTTGGTGGGCCCATTTTCAGCAGGTGCAGCCGGCAGGTAATGCGGGTAATCACCAAAAGCGGTATTGCACCACATTTCCCCATCGGCGTCAAACCCGGTAGGCCAGATGCCCAACCGCCTTTCAAAGGTATTTTTAACGGAGATCACCATGGTACTCACGTGCCAGTAACGCTGGTAGATATCCTGGAAAGTGGCCCCGTGGCCGGCGCCCCGTATAAAGCCGCCCAGTTTATAGCTTAGCGGATCGCTGATGGTTTCAAAAGGGCCCAGGGGTGATTTGCCTACTACTAACCCGTCTGCATACCCGCTAAACTCCGTACCCGGTGCTCCATACTGCAGGTAGTATTTATCCTTGTATTTCGTCATGTGGCTTCCTTCAATAAATGCATCCAGGAAGGTATTATCCAGGTATTCACCAAAGCGTTGCCAGCCGTACCGCCAGCTTTCGAGCAGGTACATTTCCTTTCGGGCGCCCTTTGGTTGAAATGTTTTGCGGTCCAGTTCCACCCCGTACATGGGATACCGGTTGCTGCTGCCATTGTACATGTACAGCCGGCCATCATCATCGGTAAAAAAGCTGGGGTCCCACCCTCCAATTTCAAACGAATCCACCAGGGGTTTCCATTCATTGGCCCGGGGATTGGTGCTCATCCAGATGGTAAAATTGTTGGTATAGGTGCTACCAAATACAATCATGGTATCGCCGATGATACCCACCGCCGGGGCGCACAGTTCATCGTACCCTGTATTCCAGGGACGAAGGAATTTCCTTGATACAAAGGTCCAGTTCAACATATCACTGCTCCACCAATACCCCCATTGATTGGTGCTGAATAAATAATAGTCACCCTTGTAAGTTACAATTACAGGGTCGGCCGTAGCCCGGTGCCTTCCCCATTCGCTGAAGTTAGGTATCGGCGTATAGCCGTAATCGATATTAATGGGGTTACAATAGGTTTGTTGCTTATACTGTGCGTGGAGAAAGGCCGGGAACAAAAACCACAGGAAAGCTGCCACCATAAAAACAAACCGCCTTTTGCGTAAAAAACGCCACTGGCTATACTGCCTTCCCAGGTGATGATCGTATGCAATTTTCATATTCCCGTTATTTAAGCAATGTTACTGTTTACAAATAGCAGGCTAACCTCCCACTACGTTAGCTGCGTTCGCAACGGCTACTAATAACCGCCACGGTATAAATGATCATTGCGATAATTGATGGTTGGCTTCAATGGAATTTGCAGGCCATTGGTTTGCTCAAGCCAGTTGAACAATTCGGCTTTAAGCGCCAGCCCTATCCGCCGGAAGGCAGTGTCTTTCACCAGGTTATTCATTTCATAGGGATCTTCCTGCAGGTCGAATAATTCATTGGTATCCCACACTCCCTGGTAATAAATAAACTTATAACGATCCGAGCGGATGGCAAAAGTGGTAGGTGTTTGCGGGAAGGCTGTTTCCCAGTAATATTCATAAAACGCTTTTTCACGCTGCCATTTGCCTGTAGTGGTTTTCAATTGTTGTGCAAAGGAAAAGCCCTGCATCTGGCCTGGTTTTTCAATACCTGCCAGGTCGAGAAAAGTGGGTGCCAGGTCTACATTCATAATCACCTGCTCCATTACCTTGTTGGGTTGTACCATGCCCGGTGCCCAGATTAACAGGGGCACCCGCATCGATTCTTCATACGCATGGCGTTTGTCGATCAGGCCATGTTCACCAAAGGAAAATCCATTGTCGCCCATGTATACTATCATGGTATTGCTGGCCAGGCCCTGTTCGTTCACCCAGTTTATTACCTGCTCAATACTTTCATCTACAGATTGAAGTGTTTCGAGGTAACGATGGTAAAAATCATCAAACCGGATAGCGCCATTGTACATAAAATCCACCCCATGCCAGCTATACCGCTGTTGGCGCACCCAACGGGGTATGCCCGCATAGTTCACTTTGGTGGTGGGTGCAGTGGGAATGCCATATTGCTTACTACTATCCGTAGCCGTTAGGTACATAGAGGGCGGGCAATTCACCGGCACCCCGGCATACTTTCCTTGATGTCGTTTTGCAGGTTGAAATTCGGCGTGTACACCTTTATGTGAGAGATAGGCAAAAAATGGTTTTTCGGTATTTCGGTTGTTTAACCATTGCAGGGTCTGTGCAGTCAGCAGGTCGGTAATATAACTCCCTTTCGGCTGCGGTACCACTTTACCATTAATATTAAAGGTGGGCGACAGGTATTGCCCCTGCCCCCTGAAACTTAGCCAGAAATCAAAACCCGGCTGGGGCTGGTCGTCGGTATTGCCCATATGCCACTTACCAAAAAAAGCCGTTTGGTAGCCCTTTTTCTGAAGATAGGTTGGAAAGAACACCAGGTTGGCCGGCAGCGGTGCATCATTGTCTACTACCGTATGGGTATGTGCATACTGGCCGGTCAATATCGAGGCGCGACTGGGCGAACAGAGGGCGGTTGATACAAAAGCGTTCTTTAGATGAGCGCCTTCTCTTGCCATGCGATCCATGCCGGGCGTTTGCAAACCCGCAATTTTATTCATGA
>JBBQOJ010000281.1:0-5019 GCA_038330815.1 Chitinophagales bacterium
TGCGCTCCCTCAAAGAAGGGGCCGCTGATTTTATGGTAAAACCCTGGCACAATGAAAAACTGGTGACTACCCTGCGGGATTTATTGCAGAAGAAAAATAATGGCAAGTCGCCCCCTTCCTTAAAAGTGGCGACCGACTCTGTGATTGGGAACCAACTATTGGGCAGCAGCGAGGCAATGGAAGATATTTTTTACAAGATAGAAAAAATTGCCCCTACAGATGCCAACGTACTCATTCTTGGTGAAAATGGCACAGGCAAGGAACTGGTGGCACAGGCCATTTACCAGAAATCACTCCGTGCCAAAAATGCCTTTGTGAAAGTGGATGTAGGTGCCCTCACCGAATCGTTGTTTGAGAGTGAATTATTTGGACATAAAAAAGGAGCGTTTACAGATGCCCGTGAGGACCGCGTAGGAAGGTTTGAAGCTGCCCACCAGGGTACCCTGTTCCTGGATGAAATTGGCAATATCTCCCTGCAGCAACAGGCAAAATTACTAACGGTATTGCAGAGCCGAAATATACAACGGTTGGGCACCAATGAAATCACCCCCATCGACATTCGCCTTATCTGCGCTACCAACCTGCCGTTAACCGAATTGGCCAATGAAAATAAGTTTAGAAAAGATCTTGTGTACCGTATTAATACAGTAGAAATCACCATTCCACCGTTACGTAAACGAAAGGAAGATATTTTGATGCTGGCCAGGCACTACGCAAAGATATACGCAGAAAAGTACCGGAAACCCGTGCCGGAATTTGATGCTGCCTGCCAGGATAAATTAATGCAATACAGCTACCCGGGCAATGTGCGTGAATTGCAATACAGTATAGAACGGGCGATGATAATGGCCGAGGAAGACCTGTTGCATGCGGCTGATATCATCTTCTCCCCGCTCGAATCGGGCACTACCACTCCCCTGGAATCGGATAATTTTAAGCTGAGCAGCATGGAAAAAAATACCATCCTAAAAGTAATAGAAAAACACAGTGGCAATATTTCAAAAGCTGCCAAAGAATTGGGCATCACCCGTACCGCATTGTACCGCAGATTAAGCAAGTATGAAATTTAAACGATACGAATGGACCTTATTGTTAAGGATCCTGATGATACTGGCCGTAATGAGCGGCATTGCGTTCCTGCTGGTATATGCGCAGTACCCCGGTATAGTTTTGTGTGCGTTGGTACTGGTATTTCTTGTTTTCGACCTGTTTCGTTTTACCAACAAAAGCAATGAAGAATTGCAACAGTTTGTTGAATCGGTGCACTACCGAGATTTTTCCCGTCGCTTTGATGAAAAAAATGCGCCCACTTCCCTACAACCCATGCGCAAAGGATTTAACGAAATCAATACCACTTTCAAAACCATCAGCAAGGAAAAGGAAACGCAGTATGTATACCTTCAGAATATACTGGAACTGGTGGATACCGGCATACTTTCTTACGAGCATGTATCGGGTAGTATCATGTGGATGAACGAACCATTAAAAAAGATGCTGGCCGTTCCCTATATAAAAACCATTCACGCACTGCAGCGCCGGGCAGAAAATTTATATGCAGAAATTGTGGCCATTCAACCAGGAGAAAATAAGGTAGTTTCTATAAAAACAAATAAAACACTGTTTAAGGTATTAATGAGTGCTACCGCCTTTCAAACGGATGGAAAAAAGTATAAACTGATCGCCTTCCAAAATATCAATGAAGCGCTGGAAGAAACAGAGTCGAAAGCCTGGCAGAAATTACTAAGTGTAATGACACACGAAATCATGAATTCTGTGGCACCCATCTCCTCCCTGGCGGATACCCTAAAAAACCGGCTACAACTGGCCGTGAATGACCTGAACAATAAATCGGGCTCGGTAGACGACCTTGAGTTGGGCATCGACACTATAAAAAAAAGAAGCGAAGGATTGCTCAAATTTGCAGACACGTACCGCAACCTTAATAAAATTACCACGCTCAATGTTTCCCGCATTTATGTTCGCAATTTGTTTGAAACGATGTACAACCTCATGCACCCTACCATGAGTAAAAAAAACATCGACCTTGAAATTATTTTAAAAGACCCCGACCTGGTGCTGGAAGCGGATGCCAGCCTGATTGAACAGGTGCTGATCAACCTGGTGGTGAATGCCGCCGAAGCCGTAAAGGAAAAAGAAGATCCCCGGATATTAATGTCGGCCTACATTACCCCTAACAATAAAGTGGTGGTGAAAATTGCAGACAATGGCAATGGCATGCCGGAAGAATTGCTGGAAAAAATATTTATACCCTTCTTTAGTACCCGTAAAACCGGCAGCGGTATTGGCCTGAGTTTATGTAAACAAATTATGCTGCTTCACAAAGGCACCATCCAGGTGCAAAGCGTGGAAGGCGAAGGTTCTGCGTTTCTTTTATATTTTTAGTCCTTTACAATACCAATTACACATTTGCCTCGTTAATCAATTGGCGGCTACTTATCACCAACCTTGCTATCCGGCAACAAGGCAAAAAGCAACCACAAAAATCCAGGCGCGGGTTATTAAATCATTCCACCAGCATCACTACCAGGTCCATTACGTTGGTTTGCGTAGGGCCGGTTTTTAACAATGCGCCCGTTTTCTCAAAAAAATGATAAGCATCCTGTGCTTCCAGGAACTGCCCCGGATCAAGATTTTCCTGCTGTGCCCTATCCAAACATATATGGTCGGCAAAGGCGCCGGCAGCATCCGTTGGGCCATCGGTACCATCTGTTCCGGCAGCCAGTAAAGTGATCCTGCTATTACGTGTATCCGCCAGGGTTAGTTGCACCAGTGCGCTTAGTGCCAGGTGCTGGTTCCTGCCGCCCTTTCCCTTACTTGTTACCTGCACAGTTGTTTCACCACCAAATAAAAAGCAGGCAGGTTTAATGCCCCGGTAGCCGCTACCTGTTTGTATGATGTTGCGGCCAGTTAGGGCGGCATCACCAGACAGGTGCTGCTCAACACCCGCAAGCGTAAAACCCATCCCGGTTGCGCAAGCCGCCGCTGCACTAATAGCCAGGCTGTTATTGCCAATGATGTTATTCAAAATGCTTACCGTTGCCGCTGTGCCGGGTGGTGGTTGCCTTTCCAATTCCGACTGGCATCCACCAGAGAGATATTGCAAAATGGATGCCGGCAGCCGGCTGGAGAGTTCGTACTTACCTATCACCTCCATGGCCTCCCTGAAATTTGAATTGGCCGGTACGGTAGGTCCACTGCCGATTACCGCCGGATGGTCGCCCGGCACATCCGAAATAATAAATGAAAACCAACGGGCAAGGGGAGCATGTTGCAGCAGCCGGCCTCCCTTTACCCGGGAGAGTTGCGTACGAGTTAAATTCATCTCGCCAATGTTGGCGCCTGATTTTAATAATAAATCAACCGTTTCCTGCACCTCCTGCAATACCGCGCCTTCCGGCACATCAATCCAAAGTGCCGAGGCACCCCCACTTACCAGGCAAATAACAATATCGTTTGCCCCTGCCTGTTGCAGCAGGTCAATGGTTGCCTGGGTAGCGACAACACCGTGTTCGTCTGGTACGGGATGGGCAGCTTCCATACAACGAATGAATTGCAGGGGCAGGGCATGGTGGTGCTTGGTTACAATAATCCCTGCAGTAATCAGTTCACCGAGCACCTTCTCTACGGAAGCAGCCATGGCCGCACTTGCCTTGCCTGCACCCACTATGTAAATGTTGGGTAACTCCGATAGTAAAAAACGCTGTTTCATAATATACAGCCAGTTGCCGGCTACATACAAATGTGCTGGTAGTAAGGAGGCAGGTTGCACAGCGGCAATCGCTGCTTTCAAAATAACACCGGCCTTGTCACGTGCAGTCATCATCATATAACCCGTTTAAAAAATGAAGAAAATAACAATAAAGATCAGATAGCGTCCCCCATGGATTTTTCGGGATCTTCCACAATGGCTTTGTATAAAGTAAGGTTTACAGCTTTTTCACTTTTAGCAATCACAACCGTGGCGACCGTATTTCCAATTAAATTGGTAATGGCCCTGGCCTCGCTCATAAAGCGGTCAACGCCCAGCAATAATGCCAACCCTTCCAGTGGTATTACCTTAATGGCGGTTAACGTGGAAGCCAACACAATAAACCCACTGCCGGTAACGCCAGCAGCACCTTTACTGGTTACCATCAATATGCCGATGATGGTAAGCTGTTGTCCCAGGCCGAGGTCAATCCCAAACACCTGGGCCAGAAAAATCACACACATACTAAGATAAATGGCCGTACCATCCAGGTTAAAACTATAGCCGGTGGGTATCATCAATCCCACCACGCTTTTTTCGCAACCGGCTGCTTCCAGTTTTTGCATGATGTTGGGCAATACCGCTTCGCTGCTACTGGCGCCCAGCGTAATCAATAATTCTTCCTTTATGTAATTCAGCAGTTTCCATAAACTAAACCCATTGTACCAACAAATAAGGTTAAGCACCACCACTATAAACAGGGTAACGGTGATGTAAAAGCAAGCCATTAGTTTACCAAGCAACCAAAGGCTTTCAAACCCAAACTGGCCGATGGTATAAGCCATTCCGCCAAATGCCCCAAGGGGTGCCAGCCGCATAATCATACGCATTATATTAAAGATCACTTTATTGATTTTCTCAAGGGTAGCCACCAGGCTTGCTCCATGGTGGCCCAGCCTGCTAAGGGCAATGCCAAAGAGGATACTGAAAAACAATACCTGTAGTATATCGCCCTGGGCAAAGGATTTGAAGATATTATCCGGTATGATATGTGTAAAAAAATCCACCCAGTTTAACTCCCTCGCCTGGCTCGTGATCTTCTCAATTTTATCCGGTTGCAAGGCACTAACGGTAACGCCTGTGCCCGGTTGTACCAGGTGGGCCACCACCACACCAATTACCAGGGCAAGGGTGGTCACTATTTCAAAATACAACAATGCCTTCCCGCCTACCCTGCCTACTTTTTTCATATCACCGGCACCGGTGATGCCCAACACGATGGTAAAAAAAATGATCGGGATGATGATCAT
>JBBQOJ010000282.1:0-5016 GCA_038330815.1 Chitinophagales bacterium
TAATATACAAAAAGTGGAAACCGGCCAGCAGGGATATATCATTACTGGCAATCAACGGGAACTCAACCTGTATTACAATGCCCTTCAGGGTTTACGGGAAGATGCTGCTTCCTTGTATACTTTGGCCAAAACAGATACCTCCAGGGCCGGTGTGCTATTACAATTGGAGCGGCTGGCGCAAAAAAATATTACTTTTTCAGATACCCTTATCCGGTTAAAAAGGGAGCGTGGCTACCAGGCGGCGGCTATGTTGATACAGAGCGGGCGGGGCAAATCAATAGCGGACTCCATTACCTACCTGGTGTACGGCATAGAAACGGAGGATCGGAAAATTCTGCAGTTTTCCAACCTGCAAAGGCTGGAGCAGGCCCGGAAAACCACCTTATTTTTTTTCATTTTATCCGGTATATTTTTTCTCGGTTTCGGAGTAGCTTATTTTATTGTTCATAAAAGCCATCACCGCCGCCGGGCTTACCAGGAAAAAGTTGCCTACCTGTCGTCACTGGTTTCCCAAACCAGTGAAACCATCTTTTCCACTGATCAACATTTTATAGTTCGTAGCTGGAACCAGGCAGCCGAAAAAATGTATGGTTGTAGTGCCACCGATGCCATCGGCAAAAGGGTGCGGGAATTATTTACCATTCACCTGGAACCGGATGGGCTGGATACGGCGCTTCAGCATTTACAAGAAAACGGGTTTTATAAAAGTGAGTACGAAGTAAGCCTCCGTGATAGCACACGTATTTTTGTGGAAGCCTCTGTCACTGCATTAAAAGGAGCCTACGGGCAAGTTGAAGGATATGTGGCGGTGCATACAAACATTGCAGATAGAGTGGAACTGCAGCGTCAATCCCGGCAACTAAACGAACAACTGGAAGAAAAAGTAGCGCATAAAACCATAGAGATAACCAATATCTTCGAACGCATTACCGATGCATTTGCTGCACTTGATAAGGAGGGTCGTTTAACTTACCTGAATAAACGTGCCATTGAATTAATGGCGTTCTCCCCCGAAAGTGTCGCCGGTCAACCTATCAGCAAGGTGTTTCCCGGTGAAAGTGGCGTGCAACTGGATGCCATTGGCTGGCGGGCGATGAATTCACAACAGGTACAAAGAGAGGATATCTACGTCGATTTTATACATAGATGGCTCGATTGCACCTTTTATCCATCCGAAAGGGGGCTTTCGCTTTTTATCCGCGATATTACCGAACAGAAAATACTGGCAAAGGGATACCTCAAATTATCTGCCGCGGTAAGCCAAAGTTCGGCCTCCATCGTGATTACCAATATAAAGGGTGATATCGAATATGTAAACCCCGCTTTTACCAAAACCACCGGGTATACCGTGGAGGAATCCCTGGGCCAAAATACCAATATATTAAAGTCGGGCTTCAGCGACCCCGAAATATACAGGGGGCTGTGGCAGAACCTGCAGATGGGTTTGGAATGGACAGGTACCTTTTGCAACCGCAAGAAAAACGGCGAACTGTATTGGGAATTGGCTACTATTTCGCCCATTGTAAATGAAAATGGTGTAATCATTAATTATGTAGCTGTTAAGGAAAACATCACCGACAAGATAATGGCGGAAGAACAGTTATTTAAAGAAAAGGAACTATCCGATTCCATTATCAATAGCCTGCCGGGATTGTTTTATTTGTATAGTGAAGATGGTAACTTGATACGTTGGAATAAGAATGTGGAAACAGTGTCAGGCTACCCGGTGACCGAACTGAAGAGAATGCGGCTGGTGGATTTTTTTTATGCAGCGGAGGGCAAAAGAGTGGCCGACCTCCTGCAGGCGGTTTCCAACGGAGAAAAAATGGCGGGTATGGAAGCCAATTTTTGTACCAAATCCGGAGAAAAAATCCCTTATTATTTCAACTTGCTGTCCGTTATTTACGAAGGAAGCCCCTGCATCATCGGCACGGGTATCGACCTTACCGACCGTAAAAAAGCAGAAGAAGAAAACCGGCGGCTCGGCCTTATTGCAAGTCTCACCATTAATGCCGTGATACTCACAGATGAGAAGGGCGATATACAATGGGTAAATAAGGGTTTTGAAAGAATTACAGGTTATGAATTCGAGGAGGTGATTGGCAAAAACCCAGGCGCATTATTACAGGGCCCGGAATCGGACCCGGCAACCATCACGTATATGCGCAAATGCCATGGTGAACAAAAAGGATTCAAAGTAGAAATTATTAATTACAGTAAATGGGGTGAAAAATACTGGCTGGATATTGAGGTAGTACCCATAGTAAACGAAGAGCAGCAGGTAACCGGTTTTTTAGCGATTGAACGTGATATTACCGATCGTAAAAATGCTGAAGCTGAATTAACGGTACTCAATAATCACCTGCAGGAAAGAGCGACGGAACTGGTGGCAAGCAATTCAGAATTGGAACGCTTCGCTTATGTGGCCTCCCATGATTTACAGGAGCCATTGCGGATGGTAATTAGTTTTATGGACCTGTTGAAGAAAAACTACCAGCCCCTGCTGGACGAAAAGGGACACCGCTTCATTAATTTTGCAGTCGATGGTGCAGAGCGGATGAAACAACTGATTATGGACCTGCTTGAATTTAGCAGGGTGGGAACCAATAAAGAGGAATTTGTTATAACGGATATGAACGCCGTATTTAAACAGGTAGCCGGCCTCTTTTGTAAACAGGACGAAGAACCCTCCGCAATAATCACTTCATCCGGTTTGCCTGTAATTACCGCCAACCCCTCGCAGATGGCGCAGTTGTTACAAAACTTAATTGGCAATGCCGTTAAATACAGGGGGGCTGCCACTCCCGTTATTCACGTGGGTTGTGAAGAACAGGGCACTCATTATTTATTCAGCGTAAGCGACAACGGCATTGGCATAGAGCAGGAACATTTTGACAGAATTTTTATCCTCTTCCAGCGCCTGCACCTGAAAAATGAATATACAGGCACGGGTATCGGCCTCACCATTTGTAAAAAAATAGTGGAACGACACGGGGGTATTATTTGGGTAACTTCCAAACCGGGTAAAGGCAGTACCTTTTTCTTTACTATTCTGAAACAGGGTTAAGCAACAACAACCATTTATTTCCTGGTACCAGGCGATCTGTTTATCCTTCTTTCTTCCCATGAAAGTGGCCTTTGTTAAAAGTGGGGATTAGAATTTTTTATCCTCCTGCTGTTATCGCCATCGTTGGGCATTTCATTTGTATTGGCTCAAAAGCCAGGAAGCCATCTCTTTTAGGTTGTTACCTTATTGCTGCGTGAAATTTTTATCCATCCTCATTCAAATAATTTCATTAATTTTTGACAAATTAACAATCGAATGAAATACCAGCCCGTACAGAATTTTATTAATGGAGCATTTGTAAATGCATCCGGTTCAACATCCATGGAGGTCATCTCACCCATCGATGGCCTATTGTTATCTACCGTTCCAATGTCATCCCCCACCGACCTGGATGCTGCCGTAAGTGCCGCAACAGCAGCCTTTCCCGCCTGGAACAAGACCCCTATCAAAGAGCGGGTACAGGTATTCTTCCGCTACAAATATTTGTTGGAAAAAAACCTGCAGGAGCTGGCGGAATTATGCAGTGCAGAGAATGGAAAAACCTATGGGGAATCTGTGGCAGAAATAGAAAAAAGTATCGAGTTAACAGAGTTTGCCTGCTCCCTTCCGCAACTGGTAACCGGCGAAGTGCTGGAAGTAAGTCGCGGTGTGGAATGCAGAACTGAACACGTAGCCCTGGGGGTGGTTGCCTCCATCGTACCATTTAATTTCCCGAGCATGGTGCCCAATTGGACATTACCCAATGCCATCGCCCTGGGCAATTGCATGGTATTAAAGCCTTCCGAAAAAGTGCCTTTAAGTAGTGGCAGGTTAGCCCTCTTGTTAAAAGAGGCCGGCCTCCCGGACGGCGTGTTTAATATTGTGCATGGTGATGCAGGCATTGTAAATGCCATCTGCGATCACCCCGGTATTGAAGCGGTTTCCTTTGTAGGTTCCACCAAAGTGGCCAGGCTTGTTTATCAACGGGCAACGGGCAACCTTAAACGCTGCCTTGCACTGGGTGGTGCAAAAAATCACCTGCTGGTGTTACCCGATGCATTGCCGGCCATGACAGCACAAAATGTGGCGGCCTCTATGAGCGGCTGTGCCGGCCAACGTTGTATGGCTGCCAGCGCCATGATTGGCGTTGGAAACATTGATGCTATTATCGATAAAATATGTGATGAGGCCAGGAAGATAATACCCGGGGAAAACCTGGGCGCTGTCATCAACAAGGCCTCGCTCGATCGTATTGAACAATACATCACCGAAGCGGAACAACAGGGGGCAACAATTTTGGTAGATGGCCGAAACGCCAGGGTGGCGGGCAAAGAGCAGGGCACCTATGTGGGGCCTACCGTAATTGATCATGTAACGCCTTCCATGTCGGTAGCAACTGAAGAGATCTTCGGTCCGGTGATTTCCATTATGCGAACCAATACCGTTGAGGAAGCCATCGCCATTGAAAACGCCAGTCCCTACGGCAATGCAGCCAGTGTATTTACCCAAAATGGTGCGATGGCCCGGTATATTATTGATAAAGCCAGTGCCGGTATGATTGGTGTAAATGTGGGTGTGCCTGTTCCAAGGGAGCCATTCTCGTTCGGTGGTTGGAACGAAAGTAAATTTGGGGTAGGCGACATTACCGGGAAAAGTTCCATCGGGTTTTGGACAAAATTAAAAAAGAGTACTATCAAATGGAATGCGGAAGCCGGTGTAAACTGGATGAGTTAGTTCGTTACAAATACCACCACCGGAATGAAAAATGGAAATAGCCTTTTATTTCCCAAAAGTCCATACAATTAAAAAATCAACACTATGCAGGATGCCATTACAATTGCGCCGGATGATTCAAGAGATAATGCCTTGGCAAGCGGGGCGAAAGAAACTGAAGAAATTGTCCGCAACAACCTCGATTATACCCTCTTCTCCTGGAGCAAACAAAAGGGGATTGACCCTATTGCGGTTAA
>JBBQOJ010000283.1:0-5007 GCA_038330815.1 Chitinophagales bacterium
CGAAGAACTCAGTAAACATTCCACCCTTACCGTAGCTTGCCTGGAAGATATTAATAGTCAATCGAAACTTACCGCGGTTTCCGGTAACCAATTGTATCGGCTGGTTTCCATTCGGTTGTTAAAAATAAAATCTGCCGGAGCTTTATTTAGCAAGATCAATTTTTTTCTTAAAAAAATTCAATTAGGCTTATTGCTTAGAAATAAAACGGGTGTCTGGCTTAATTCGCCTGTACAGTATCTCTATATTGAAAGCATTGTTAAGTCACATCAAATCGTTGTGTACGACTGTATGGATGATACACCTGAGTTTTTCGGGGAAGATGAAAAAACGAAAAATGCGCTCCTTTTAATTGAAGAGAAATTGTGTAGAAGGGCAGATTTGATTACTACTTCCTCCCTGGCGCTTAAACAACGAATAACTGAACGGTTTAAAAACAAGGGCAATATACATGTTGTAAATAATGGGCTTTCTGCCACTTTATTGAATACGGCCACCAATTCATTGCCGATAACTATTGCAGATGTATTCAAAGACCAGCGTTGTAAATACATCGTTTATATCGGCACTATTTCTTCCTGGTTTGATTTTGATAGCCTTCTTAAAGGTCTTGCTCATTATCCTCCATTTGTGCTGGTTTTAGTGGGCCCATCAGATGTTGCCATACCCGTTCATCCAAAGATTATTCATGTACCACCAGTGGAGCATTCATTGGTAGGCGGCATTATGCAGGCTGCAGATATACTTATAATGCCTTTCAAAATTACGCCGCTTGTAAAGGCCGTTAATCCTGTAAAAGCATATGAATACATTTCTAGTGGCAAACCGGTTATTCTTTCCCGTTATGATGAAACCGTTGTGTTTGAACCCTATGCTTATTTGTACGATGGAGCACATTCGTTGAACGAATTACTGGAATTGCATCTCAAAAATGCACTGCCGCCAAAACAACCGGTGGAAGATTGCATCCGCTTTGCGCAAGCCAATACCTGGGAAAAAAGAGGTCTGCAAATAAACAGGTTATTGCAAAAAGTATAAGTTGAACCATATTTCCGTTATCATACCTGTTAAAAACGGCGCGGCAACACTTTCAGCCTGCCTGGAGAGCATCAGGAGCCAATCTCTTAAGAATATTGAAGTAATCATTCTTGACTCGTCCTCTATGGACGATAGCATTGCGATTGCCCGGCGATACGGCGCCATGGCAATTCCTGTTGCAGCGGGCACATTTAACCATGGGCTCACCCGCAACCTTGGCGTTCAATATGCAACAGGCGATTTGCTTTTTTTTACGGTGCAGGATGCCTGGCTGGAAGAACAAGGTATGCTTGAAAAAATGGCCTTACATTTCACGGACCCGGCAGTAATGGGGGTAGTGGGCCACCAGGCGGTACCCCATGAGAAAGATAAAAATCCTTTGTTGTGGTTTAAACGCTTTAGCGAGCCTGTTATTAATATACGGCAGGTAGCGGGTGCGCAGGCATTCGGCAATTTGCCGGTAAGCAAACAGCAGGCCTTAGTTGCCTGGGATAATGTAGTAGCCATGTACCGTAAAACGGCTTTGGAGACTCAGCCATTTGTTGCTACCCAATTTGCGGAAGACTGGATATGGAGCGAACAGGCGCTAAAAAAAGGATGGAGGTTGATACATGACCCGTCCCTGGTGGTATGGCATTATCATCATCGCAGTTATCAATATTCATTCCGGGTAGCTTATGCTGTGAATTATCACCTGTTTAAGTTTCTCCGTTATATTCCATCAATACCTTCGTTGATAATGCCTATGATCAAAGCAACCTACCATTTGTGCAAAAATCCAGCATTAAACACCAGAGAAAAATGGTATTGGCTCAAGTATAATTATTCAGGTTACCTGGCTACTTATTTTTCTCACCTCGATTTTAAGTGGCGATTGCAACTGGGCGGAGATAAAGCCGTGCAAAAAGGATATGAGCAATATTGCAAAACTATACCCCAGGGGAAGATAAAAGATGATGAGTGACAAGCCATTGGTAAGCGTTTTAATGACGGCTTACAACAGGGAAAAATACATCGGCGAAGCAATAGAAAGCGTATTGGCTTCTTCGTATATCAATTTTGAACTTATTGTGGTGGATGACTGCTCAGGCGATAATACCCTGGCAATCGTAAATGGATACGCTTGTAAAGATGAAAGGATTCGTGTTTATGGCAACTTATTTAACCTGGGACAGTTTAGCAATAGAAACAAGGCAGCAAGCTTTGCAAAAGGTGAATACATTAAATATTTAGATTCAGATGATACAATTACCATTGATGGACTTGCCGATATTATGTCCGTAATGTTAAGCAATCCTGTGGCAAAATTCGGTAGTCGTTCAAGGGATAATATCATCCAGGTGTACCATCCAAGAGAAAGTTATGTCAACCATTTTTTTAAGGGTGTTGATTTTTTATATGTTGGGCCTTCAGGTACAATATTTAAAAAAGATTTTTTTGAAAAAATGGGTGGGTTTGAGGAGGGAGATGGTATATTGTTGGATACGTTGCTTATGTTGAAGATGGCAGCTGTGGCCCCTTTCGTGTCTTTACCTGCTGGTTTTCTATTTTGGAGGATTCACGACGATCGTGTTACGATGCTACAGGAGGATGATTTTAAAATGGTTATTGAAAGAGCTTACATAAATAAAAAAATTTTAAATTTTAAGTATTGTCCTTTCAATGAAAAAGAGAAAAATATCGTTCGACAAAATTCAAAAAGCATATTTATTCGCAAGTGCTTTAAGCATCTGACGAAATTAAAATCAGTAAAAAAATATAGGCAGCTATTGAAAGAGCAAGGAATTAAATTGGTAGATTTTGGAACGGCGCTTTTTCCTAATAAAAGGATTGAAGTATAGTTTGAGGTTAGGTTTTTATTAGTTTTTTAACTGTAATAAAATAAAAACTACAACTTTTCTATATTTGTCAAACTACCATGTAATCTATTAACGTAAAACTGCTATTCGCCGACAACTAATTTCCAGGCGTTATAACCCAACTTTTAAAAAACAATATTAGTTCCGTGGGGCTAACTCATATCATCAAATACCAATTCCTGAGAGCCAGCCGTATGCTCTGGTACCAGGGCCGGTACCGCTTTAATAAATGGAAGACGATAGAGGGTGTATCGATACCGGTTTACCTGTGCTATGGTTATTCTGTATTGCGCTTTATTGACAATGGCCAGTATGAGCATTGCGAAATAGGCATTATTAAAGATACCATCGAGGCAACGGATACCGTGTTGGAACTGGGTACCGGCATTGGCTTTGTATCTGCATTTTGCGCTAAACAAATAGGTGGTGAAAACGTATACACCTACGAGGGCAACCCGGCGATGGAACCGTTGATAATAGAACTTTATCAGCAGAACGGCGTGTTCCCCCAATCAGCGATCGCTATGCTGGGAGAAAAAAATGGCACGCAAACTTTTTACCAGGATAAGAAAAGTTTCCTGGCATCTTCTGCCACTGTGTTGCCCGGTACTACCTCCATCGTTGTTGAAGTTGCCGTGCATTCATTAAATGAAGTGATCGGCCGGTTGCAACCAAGTTATCTTATCATGGATATTGAGGGTGGGGAGTACGACATTTTTAAATGGATCGATTTTCAGTCTATTACCAAAATTCAATTTGAGTTACATCCGCAGGTTTTGTCTGCAACTGCCATTGATGGCATATTTGAAAAGTTGCAACAGGCAGGCTTCAGGAAAAGTACCCTGTTCAATTTCCCCAACAATTTTTATTTTACCAGGCCATAAAAGTTACAAAAGAATTCTCCATTATTATGCGCCCCCTGAAACGTACACTGCTCCACCTGTTGAATAAAATCCCCTCCCGGAGGTTCTTTAAATTTTATTTTGATCGGTTTAACAACAGCAACCTGGGCATGGTGATTACGTTGCATCGCATTACCAACCCGGCAATACCTGCTGATCAATCGGTATTTGATATTAACCGGTTCATCGAAATATCAGCTGTAAAGCTTGATTCGGCGATACGACAATTACAGCAACTGGGGGTGCAATTTGTGTCGTTGGATGAATTGAATGGCTACCTGTGCCACAACCAGAAACCATCCCGGCCGGTAGTGCATATTAGTTTTGATGATGGGTATCTTGATAATTTTACCCTGGCTTATCCCTTGCTAGAAAAGTACCATATTCCTTTCAGTGTATTTGTAGCGAGTGATTATATCGACAACGAGCAACCTTTTCTTTGGTGGTATATGGTTGAAAGCATCGTGCTTCATCGGTTGCCGGTATCATTTGAAAAGTACGGCTTTACAATTACCGAAAACGACTACCAGCAGAAAAACAACAATGACCTCTTTGAATTATTCAGGTCGTTTTTACTGGAGCATATCGATAATGACCGTTCGTATTTCATGGAGCAGTTGTCATCCTGTGTTAAACAGGTGCCGGATGCTGCTGTTCCCCGCATGATGGGCTGGCAACACCTGGTAACGATGGTAGCATCTGGCCTTTGTGAACTGGGGATACATACGGATGCGCATAGCCGTTTCTGTAAGCTGAACCTCCACGATAAAAGGGAAGCAATACTGTTATGTAAGAACAGCATACGCACCCACACCGGGGTAGAAGCCGTATATTTTTCGTACCCTTACGGTACCATGGAAGACATTGGCGACACGGAAGGCATGGAGGAACTATTGGCAACCTGCGGCATACAACTCGCCTTTACTACGGAGCCGGGCGAACTAAACGGAACAGTTAATAACTTTTTTATTCCCAGGGTTTTTTTAACAAATGCCTTTACCGGGTATACACTGCGAACCCGCCTGAATGGCACTTACCAACGAGGTGTTGTAAAATAATATTCAATATGGCCCATTTAAATGGTCACCTGCTTTGGCATAAATATGTGGAACCGCTTTATCAAGCCGGTAACCAGGTGCTGGAGATAGGGCCCGCAGGTTACCCCACCTATTATGAAAAAACATTAAAAGAAAAAGGCCTCCGGCTTAGC
>JBBQOJ010000284.1:0-5004 GCA_038330815.1 Chitinophagales bacterium
TATCCAAAGAATCTGGAAAAAAATAATTCCCAGTAGCGAGAGTAATATCAGGATAGTAATAACAGGGAAAATTCTCTTCATTCGTTGTGTTGTAATGAATTAACAGGTGCTAAAGTAGCAAATTACCTCGAAACCATAAATGTAGCAAAGGTTTGCAACTAAACCGGGCATTGAAAAAAAAGTTTGCACAATATTAGCACTGCAATAAATAATCTGTTATTTTAGGTATATGATTTCACCTGCCACGGGCATACTGTTGATAGCTGATCCATTCCTGAAAGATCCGCACTTTGCCAGAACGGTAGTGTTTATTTGCGAACACCAGCAGGAGGGCAGTTTTGGCTTTGTACTCAATAAACAATACGAACTTACCCTGGATGAACTGATCACTAATTTTGAAGGATATCCTGTACCGGTGTTTTATGGCGGTCCTGTGCAGGTAGACACCATTCATTTTCTGCATCAATACCCCGACCTTATCCCGGGCGGCCAGGAAGTACAGGAGGGAATTTATTGGGGCGGCGATTTTGAAACCGTTACCAGGTTGGTAAAAGACCACTTACTGGATTTTAATAAAATACGCTTTTTCCTTGGCTATAGTGGCTGGAGCGAAGGGCAGCTCAATGATGAATTAAATGAAAAAACCTGGCTAACGGTTACCGCCAACCAGCACCTGGTTTTTCATCCCTTTCCCGATGAAATTTGGAAAGACAGCCTGAAGCATCTTGGGGGCGATTATGAGATGATGATCAATTTCCCGCTAGATCCCCAGTTAAATTAATCCCGCTTTTGTGTGGCCGGCTACACCCGCCTGTTGTACGCCGTTTTTCATCACCCGCTACCCAATTCCTTAATCATTACTGTAAACACCTGGCTCAGTTTTTCATCCGCCTTTGTGGCCACAGCAATGATCTCCGTTATGTTTACCGGCTGCAGGTTGTCGGGATCACATTCATCCGTAATTACACTAATGGCAGCACAGGGCAGGTCCACCTGGTTGGCCACAATTACTTCCGGCACGGTACTCATGCCCACCATATCTGCCCCGGCGGCTTTTAAATATCGGTATTCTGCCCGTGTTTCCAGGTTGGGGCCATTAACTGCCACGTAAATGCCGTGTTTTAGGTGAACATCAAGGAAAGCAGCTGCCTTAACCAACCGCTGGCTCAACTCCGTATTATACGGGCAACTCATATCAGGAAAACGGGGGCCAAAGGCATCATCCGTTAGCCCTCTAAGCGGGCTCTCTGTTTGAGTATTGATATGATCGTTGATGAGCACAAGGTCGCCTTTTTTGAAATTTACATTCATGCCTCCCGCGGCATTACTGAGTAATAAATGCCTTACGCCTAACATCTTCAGTAAACGAATAGGGAAGGTAACTTGCTGCATGCTATAGCCTTCATAATAATGAAACCTTCCCTGCATTGCAATCACCCTGGTTTCGCCAATGCGGCCCAGCACCAGGTTACCCTTATGAAACTCTACGGTGCTTACCGGGAAATGCGGGATAGCATGATACGGAATCCGCCGTTCCACCTCAATTGAATTGATCAGTTGCCCCAACCCGGTACCTAATACGATACCAGTGGTAGCTTTATCAAACCCCTCACTGGTTAAAAAGGCGGCGGTCTCATTTAATTGTTGTAACAATGAATGCATAGCGTATAGTTAGAGCAGCCGGGGCTTCTTCCGGCTATTTTCAATGGTAAGAGGCTGTAAGTGGGGTTAAAAGGTACAAACCCATCTTCTCAAAACCCTTACACCAAAACCTTCATTATAATAATTGCGTAATTTCATTAAAAAAAGTGGGATCGTGCTATTTACAACAATAAACTAATAAAGATGTTACCCTTACATTGCGGATTACCGGCATTGGAAGGATTTTGTATCGTTTGTCATTAATAGGGTTTTTACGGCCTCGAAAAAATAGCCCTGCCTGCTTGACACAGTCAGGAGGGCTTTATTTTTTTTTACTTTTTTTATCAAGAAAAAAAAGTAAGCAGCGTCTAACTCAAGGTGAATATAGATTTGCGATCTAAATACATAATTCTTTTAATTATTTCAATTCATTCACCTCATTATGACAAACAACTATTACAATGCGGCCGACCTGGCCAAATTTGGCAACATTGGAGAATTTCAAAAGGAAGTCGCCGATAAATTCTTTGGCTGGTATGGCGAAGTTTTTAAAGACAGTGCCTTAAGTGCCAAAGAAAAATCACTTATTGCGCTGGCGGTAGCGCATGCGGTACAATGCCCTTATTGTATAGATGCCTATAGCAGCGATGCTTACGAAAAAGGGTATAGTGAGGCGCAAATGATGGAAGCGGTGCACGTGGCCGCGGCTATCAGGGGAGGTGCTACCCTGGTGCATGGTGTTCAAATGATGAATAAGGTGAAAGAAATTGCCATGTAAAAAAACTAATTTGAAAGTGCAGCAACCAGGAAGTAGCCAAAGTGCAGCTGTCCTTATTTAAAATTCCGGCCTTCGCTGGTGAACCATATTATTATGATAGAGCAACATAACCTGCAAGCGGGAACACGCGATACTAAAGCAGTAAAATCATTAAAGGCACAACATAGTTTACTGGCAGATAGCCGCACCCAGGTAGCCATACTGGAGCATGGCGCTAACCAGGATGATGCTTTTGCGCTGGTACCTTTTCAACAACAACTTGAAAACATTGGGTTATACCCGCTTCACCCCGTAGGGATTTCAATTTTCCAGGTAAACATGGGCAAGATGTGTAACCAGGTTTGCAAGCATTGCCATGTAGATGCTGGTCCGGATAGAAAGGAAATCATGACAAGGGAGACGATGCAGCTATGCCTTGCTATTTTAAAGGACGCGCCGATAACTACAGTTGACCTTACCGGGGGAGCACCTGAACTAAACCCCCATTTTCGTTGGTTTGTAACTGAACTAAAAAAATTGGGTAAGCACATTATTGTGCGTTGCAACCTTACCATCATTTTAGCCAACCCCCGTTTTAACGACCTGCCGGATTTTTTTCGCCGGCATGGGGTGGAAGTAGTATCCTCCTTACCCTTTTACACGGCCGACCGCACAGATCGCCAAAGGGGAAGTGGCGTATTCGAAGACAGTATTAAAGCATTAAAATTACTGAATGCAGCAGGATACGGGTCACCAGGAAGCGGGTTGTTGCTCAACCTGGTGTATAACCCCGCCGGGGCTTTTTTACCCCCCTCGCAGCCGCAGCTGGAAAAAGAATTTAAAGAACAGTTACAACAACACCACGGGATTGTTTTTAACCAATTGTACGCCATCACCAATATGCCCATCAGTCGCTACCTCGATTACCTGTTGCAAAGCGGCAATTATGAAAAGTATATGGAGAAACTTACCGCCGCATTTAATCCCGAAGCCGCAGCCGGCGTTATGTGCCGCAATACGATTTCGGTAGGCTGGGATGGATTTTTATACGATTGCGATTTTAACCAGATGCTCGATTTAAAAGTGGCGGGTACGCAAGGTAGTCATCTATCAGATTTTAACCTGCGGCAGCTAAACGAGCGTTGTATTGTTGTTAATCAACATTGTTACGGATGCACCGCAGGCTCCGGCAGTAGTTGCGGTGGGGCGGTCACTGCCTGATTTGAGCAGTTTAGCGGCGGGATATTAATTTAACAGGGGTTGCTTTTAAAAACTTTCCAAGGCATTTGTAAGGCCACCGCCTTATTTTGCTAACTTAAGGGCATGTTATATGGATTTGTAAAAATTATCGCCCGTATTGCCCTTCATTTTTATTGCAGGGATATAAAAATTAATAACGCCGCCTTGCTACAAGCCAGCGGCCCATTATTACTGGCTGCCAACCACCCCAATTCCTTTCTGGATGCAATCCTGCTGTGCACCCTTTTTAAGCAGCCGGTATACTCACTGGCCAGGGGAGACGCTTTTAAAAAACCATGGACAGCCAAACTATTGACGGCGTTGAAGATGCTACCTGTTTACCGGGTAAGCGAAGGAGTTGAAAACATGGAAGAGAACTATACCACTTTTGAGTTGTGTAAAAACATATTCCGGCAAAATGGCATTGTACTTATTTTTAGTGAAGGGCAATGTGTAAATGAATGGCATCTTCGTCCACTTAAAAAGGGTACCGCCCGATTGGCCGTTAGCAGCTGGCAGGAGGGTATACCGTTAAAAGCACTGCCAGTAGGAATCAATTACCAGTCGTTTGGAAAATTTGGCAAACAAGTGCACCTTAATTTTGGCACGCCCGTTACTTATGATGAGATTAGTGTTAAGGAAGGGCAAGGCAGGCTGCTCCAGGCGTTTAACAATATCCTTTTTACCCAACTCGCTCCACTGGTATATGAAATTGAACCTGGAGATACGAAGAAATTAAAAGCAACCTTTCACCTTCCCCAGCCGGGCTGGAAGAAAGTACTGCTTTGGCTGCCTTCCCTGGTTGGCAGGTGCTTACATGCGCCACTTTACTGCTACATGGAGCGTAGGGTGAAAGCAAAAAGAGCCAGCAGTGATCATTTTGATTCTCTGGTTGTTTCCCTGTTATTATTTAGTTATCCCTTCTATATTTTGTTTTTCACCCTGGGAGCTTTGTTGCTGCCAGGACACTGGTGGTGGCTACCGATAGTGGTGTTTCCATTCACCGCATGGTCGCACCTGCAGTTAAAAAACCAGTTTTCTTAACCAGCCTGCTATCTAAACAAACGACGAAGCCAGTAACAACGGGTTTCCTCCAATTAGTCATTTTATACCCGGGCCAATTTTCTGTGTCGATTGTTTGATGGCTTCCTCAACAACATGTTCACACTAACGGAGATGATTACCCTGGCAGGCATAAAAAAACCCGCACATAAGTACGGGCTTTTAATAGTATCAGGCCTGGCGCATTATACTTCCGCTGCACCTTCAATTAATACGATGGTTTTATTGTTGAGTACTTCCACAAAACCACTTTGGATGGTATAGGAAGAGGTGGCAGTTTTATCCACCAGTATCTTTAGTTTACC
>JBBQOJ010000285.1:0-4999 GCA_038330815.1 Chitinophagales bacterium
CCGCGGGTGCATCGTTTCAGCGGATATGATCAATTGTATATCCTGCAAAAAGTACGCTTCCGGCCGACGGAAAAGGTAGACATCCAGTACAGTTTTACCTATGCCGGAACGGGAACTGCACCCCGGTACGATAGGCTGATACAGTATCGTAGCGGCAGGTTGAGGTTTGCCGAGTGGGCGTATGGGCCAATGTTGTGGCGTATGCACAATTTGCAGGTGCTGCATACCGGCAAAAACAGCCTGTATGATGAAGCGCGGCTCACCATTGCCTACCAAGCTTACGAGGAAAGTAGGATTGTCCGCAGCCGTGGTAACAACAACCGTAATACGCAAGCAGAATTTGTAGACGCGGTAAGCCTAAACTGGGACGCCACCAAAGCCATTGGCCAGGGGAAATTGTATTTTGGGGTAGAGCATGTGTACAATTTAGTTGGCTCAACGGGGGAAATCACCAACATAAGCACTGGAGAGGTGAGGCCCGGTGTAACCCGCTACCCGGATGGAAGCAAATGGAGCACCTCCTCCATCTATGGGAGCTACAAAATTAATGTGCACCCAAAATTTACGGTAACCACCGGTTTAAGGTACAGTTATAATACATTGTCGGCTACGTTTGATTCCACCTTCATCAAATTCCCTTTTACAAAAGCAGAAATTAAAGATGGTGCGTTTACAGGAAATGCAGGATTGGTGTTTCGGCCAGTGGAGCGTTGGCAAATCAACGGTAACCTATCTACCGGGTACCGCATGCCCAACGTGGATGATATTGGAAAGCTGTTTGAAAGTATTCCGGGAAATGTAACCATTCCAAATCCCGGCCTTACACCGGAATATGCGTGGAATTTTGAGCTGGGCATTGTAAAAAACCTCCCCAACCTGTTTCGGCTGGAATTAAATGGATTTTATACTATTCTCAACAATGCCATCGTCAGGCGACCCTTTAGTTTAAATGGCGAGGATAGCATCCTGTTCAATGGCACACTTAGTAGGGTGGAGGCCTTACAAAACCTGGCCAGGGCAACGGTGCATGGGATTCAATTGAGCGCGGCCTGGTCTATCAACCGGTACCTTTCTGTTGAAACACATGCCAACTGGATCAGTGGCAAAGAAACGGATGACGTCAAAAATGAGCAGGTGCCGTTACGGCATGCCCCGCCGTTTTATGGTAGTTCTTCCGTAAAATACCGGTATAAAAAACTAATGATCAAAGGATCTGCATTTTACAACAGTATAATAACCAACAGTAATCTTGCTCCTTCAGAAAAGGCGAAAACTGATATTTATGCAGTGGATGCCGATGGTAAGCCCTATTCGCCAGGCTGGTATACCCTTAACCTGAATGCTACCTATGCGTTGAATAAAAACCTGCTACTCAGCACAGGATGGGAGAATATCACCAACATGCGCTACAGGCCCTACTCCTCGGGAATTGTAGCCGGCGGTGCTAACTTCATCGTTTCGCTGAGGGCAAACTGGTAACTCGTGCAAATGGGATTGCCCACCTGCTTTTGTTAGGCCACTAGGAAAGCATACTGTTTATGGAGGGGAAACTATCTCCAGCCTTCTTAATTGCTGGTTGTTGTTAGTAACACCCTGGCACTACTATTTAAAAGGCCATTCAAAAACGAATGGCCTTTTTTTTAATACAAGAAGCAGCAATTTATTTATTTTAAATGTCTATATTTATAGTGTAATCAAAGCACAAATATGACAGAAGAGCTTATGCTGGCCGGATGTCTTACGAACAATGCCGCTTCGCAAGAGGCATTGTATAGCCGTTTTAGTCCGAGAATGTTGGGCGTTTGTTATCGTTTTGCAAAAAACAGGGAGGATGCGGAGGATATGTTGCAGGAAGGATTTATAAAAATATTTTCCCAAATCCACCAATATAGGGGTGAGGGTGCCCTGGAGGGTTGGATAAGAAGAATTGTGGTGCATACCTGTATTAATGTATTAAAGAAGAATAAAAAATTTGCAGACAGTGTAGATATCACTTTTGCAAGTGGCATTGGTGTGAGGGAAGAAAATATCCCCTCTATTATGCAGGCAAAAGAAGTAGTGGAGTGTATCAGGTTGTTACCAATTGGTTATAGAACTGTATTGAACCTGTACGCTATCGAGGGTTACTCGCATAAAGAAATTGGTGGTATGCTGGATATTGAAGAAAGTACCAGCCGCTCTCAATATACAAGAGCGAAGGCCATGCTGGAGGATGTATTGGTTAAAAAACGAATTATGTTGAAGTCGCGCAGTAAACCCTCTTTTTTGGGTGGTGCAGTGGCGTCTAAATAAAATAACTACCAGGCTAACATTGGAACTTAAAGAAACCTTGTGAAAGATGGACATAAATTTTCATAGTGACGACTTCGAACGATTGCTGAGAGAAAAGTCGGATGAATTCAGGATGTATCCTTCCAAACGGATATGGCATAGTGTTTATAATAACATTCATCCTGGTCGTAAATGGCCGTCCATCGCCATGACAATCACCTTAATTTCCACTTTGCTTTTAGTGGGCTATCTTAATTCAAAAAATAACAGTCCTTATATAACCGGTGAAAATAAAAAATTATGGCAACAGGAATATGCCCTGGTAATGTCACCCCGTTATATTCCACAAAGTATCAATGACTATCACCATACTATTTCCATTTATGCAGGCGGAAATATTACCCGCTCTTCGATTACTGAGGCAAGGTTGGCCTCTCCAATTAAAACGATGGTAACCACTCAGGCACCTCAACTCAAGGTTAGTGCAATAGCGGCTGTTTACCTACCGAAATTACCATTAAATAAAGCAACAAAAATTTCCCAACCTGTAGTTAGCGATGTTGCCGTTAATAACCAACCGGTAATGGATGCTATAGATTATTCAAACAAAGCGGCCGTAGCTTCTGAAATGATTAATGAGGGTCCTGTCATGTTCACCGCGTTGTCATCACCTGAAACTTCGTTCACTAGCGCAGGCGAAGAAAAATTTGATTCCAGGGAACTTGCTTCTTACAACCCTGAAAGAATAACAATCAATGCAGACAATGAGCTGCAGTTACCCCTGGTAGACCTTTTTAAGGCAGAGGTACTACCCTCACCGCTTTTGGCCATCGGGAGCAAAACGAACAGTTCCTTTAATAACGATCCCCTGCAAGTGGAGAAAGCGGTAATCGGTGCTAATGAAAAAGATTGGATGGAACATTACGCGCTTTATAACAGGCCGGCCACTAAAAAATGGGCCAGCAAACTTTCCTGGCAGGTATATGCTACCCCTTCTGTTGTTTACCGTACTTTATATAATGACCCCGGTTTTAGAGATCCTCCTTCTGCCAATACGCCCCCCCTTGCGGTGTCACCTGCCAGCCAGGATGTTAACATGGCAGTAACTCATACGCCGTCGTTAGGGATGGAAATTGGTACAGGTTTAAAGTATAGTATAGGAAAGGGCATCTCATTAAAAGGTGGCCTACAGGTAAATTACACCCGTTATAACGCTCATGCCTATCATAATGCCCACCCGGTAGCTACCAAACTTACGATGCATGATTTCAGGCTAAATACCTCCTATGAGGTTTACAGGACAAGCCCTTATTCTAACAAAAACGGTTTGGAATCCATAAAATTACATAATGAAACATTCCAGGTGGCCATTCCATTGGGCATGGATGTAAAGTTGCTTGGCAACGACCAGGTACAATGGAACATGGGTGTTACCCTTCAACCTACTTATGTAATAGCAGGAAGGGCTTACCTTATTTCTTCCGACAGGCGTAACTACGTACAGGAGTCGAACATGCTTAATCATTGGAACCTCAATGCAGGTTTTGAAACCTTCCTGTCCTTTCAGTCGAACGGACTTACCTGGCAGGTGGGCCCCCAGTTAAGATCGCAATTATTTTCAACCAATAACCGGAAGTTTGCCATACAGGAGCGCCTGATGACCTACGGGTTGAAGTTTGGCGTGTCAAAAACCATCCGGTAGTCCCCCATTCTCCCTGTCATCCCTATGCATTATTTCCGGTTTAACTACGCTTCGCCTAACCTATGGGTATTTATGGTAGGAGCAAATTTGTTTCCTGTTGCATTCTCTGTATTTTTGAAAAATGAAGACATTAGGAATGGCGACAGCAGTTTTATTATTGCTGCAATGCTGCACAGGAAATAATCAACCAGCTGAAACCAGCACTGATGGCGGCGATACAACAGAGCGATCTTTTTTTCCTGTTACCTCTTTTATTAAGGGCCAGTTGCTGGTGCTTGATTCCATTCCCATTACACCCTTATTATTAACAACAGTGAATGGAAAAACGGATTCTTCCTGGATTGCTAAAAACAAACTGGATACGGTACTTGATCCGTTTTTACATCCTGAAATAACAGCCACCAACTTAACTTCTTTTTTTAAAGAAACAAAGTTTTCAGATCAAACCATTAATGCCGTTACTTTTACTTACGACCCCATCGGCTTGCTCCCCGATTCTATTAAACTGCGGCATTGGGATGTGTATATTCAACCCGAAACCGGGAATGTCGAGAAGGTGTACATTGTTAAAACTACGGCAGACAAGCAACAAAATTTAACCATACAACTTACCTGGCAGGTAAATAAATCTGCAAAGATTACCACGATACTCAATAAACCGGATGGCACCATGCAACTATTGAAAGAAGAACTGCTGCTATGGGATTTTTAATGAGCAGGGCCGTATGCAGCAGGATTGGTACATGCGGTTCCCGTATGCCAGGTACCATTTTTCACTACCGTAAAATGGCACAAACAAATTGACTAAGGTATCGAACAAGTGGTATTAATTTTGGTTAGCTATAGCAGCATAATTATCAGGTATAATGACACAACAGGAATTTTCTGCCATCGCACACACTATCCCCCTGCAACCAGGTATCTATAAATATTTTAATACGGCCAATGAATTAATCTATGTAGGCAAAGCCAAAAGCCTGCGTAAGCGGGTAGGTTCATATTTCTCAAAAACATTTACCAATTATA
>JBBQOJ010000286.1:0-4985 GCA_038330815.1 Chitinophagales bacterium
CTCCTCATTTCCGTCGGGTGGACTGAGGGCAACTTTTGAAGCCCGCGGGTATACCGCCTGGGATCCGTCTTCTCCTATATTTATTATGGAAATCGGGAATGGTAAAACACTTTGTGTCCCTACCATTTTTGTTTCTTATACGGGAGAATCGCTGGATGCCAAAACGCCATTGATTAAAGCCCTCGTGGCGCTGGATAAAGCTGCGGTGGATGTTGCCCAGTATTTTGATAAAAATGTAAGTAAAGTAACTGCCACTTTAGGATGGGAGCAGGAATATTTTGTGATTGATGCCGCAATGGCCAATGCCCGCCCGGATATCATTATGACAGGCCGTACCGTTTTTGGTCATGCCCCGGCAAAAGGTCAGCAATTGGAAGATCATTATTTTGGCGCCATCCCGGAAAGGATATATGCCTTTATGCGTGATTATGAGCAGGAAGCTTATAAGCTCGGAATACCTTTACGTACCCGGCACAATGAAGTTGCGCCCTCCCAGTTTGAGTGTGCCCCGATTTTTGAGGAAGCTAACCTGGCAGTAGATCATAACACATTGTTGATGGATGTTATGACCCGTGTTGCCAAACGCCATGGCCTGATAGTTTTATTACATGAGAAGCCATTTGCCGGAATTAATGGTAGTGGAAAACATAATAACTGGAGTATTGCTACCGATACCGGTGTTAACCTGCTTGCCCCGGGAAAAACCCCGAAAACCAACCTGATGTTCCTAACCTTCTTTGTGAACACTATTAAAGCGGTTCATGATTATGCAGGTTTATTAAGAGCGTCTATCGCCAGTGCAGGTAATGATCATCGGCTGGGTGCCAACGAGGCACCTCCCGCCATTATATCCATCTTTATTGGTAAATACTTAACCGAGGTATTAAACCAGGTAGAGACAAGGGTAGGAGGTAAATTTGACGAACAGGATGAAGCGATGCTGAAACTGGATATCCATAAAACGATTCCGGAATTGATGCTCGATAATACCGATCGTAACCGTACTTCTCCTTTTGCATTTACCGGCAACAAATTTGAATTCCGTGCCGTGGGTTCCGCAGCAAACTGTGCTATCAACATGACGGTATTGAACACCATTGTAGCCCAAACCCTCCGCCAGTTTAAGAAGGATGTGGATGCATTTATTGAAGGTGGTGATAAAAAGGAAATTGCCATCATGCATGTGATTCAGAAATACATTGTAGAAAGCAAAACTGTATTGTTTGAAGGCGACGGTTATAGCGAAGAGTGGGCCAATGAAGCCGAAAAGCGTGGTTTGCCCAATGTTAAAACAACTCCACTGGCATTGGATGCCTATGTTACTGACTTATCTAAAAAGTTGTTTGAAGCCAATGACATTTATACTCACGCTGAACTGGAAGCCCGCCACGAAATAATGCTGGAATCCTATATTAAAAAAGTACAGATTGAAGCAAGGACAATGGGAGAACTGGCAACGTCCCTGATTTTACCTTGTGCCGTAAAATACCAGAATGTATTGATCGAAAATATCAACGGTCTTAAAACAGCCGGATTGCCAGATACCGCCTATGCCAATCAAAAAAGCATCCTTGAGGAAATCAGCAACCACATCAATGCAATGAGCAGCAGTGTGCGGGAAATGATTGAAGCAAGGAAAAAGGCAAATAAGATTAACGACACCCGTGAAAAGGCCATTGCCTATTGCGATACCATCAAAGAAAAACATTTTGACGAAATCCGTTATCATGTTGATAAACTGGAATTGCTCGTAGATGATGAGTTTTGGACCCTTCCAAAGTACCGCGAAATGTTGTTCCTCAGGTAGGCAACCTGCGCATTAATTAATTCCGATCTCTGCTACCTGTTTATAATATAATATCAACAGGTACGGAAAATCAAATAGCTGGCAAGCAATCGTAAAAAAGCCGGATCACTTAGGTGACCGGTTTTTTGCATTTGATACCACTGGCGTGGAATCCACCAAATCCCCCTAATCCTGTAACCCTAAAAGGGCGCCATCTCTCCAAACATAGGGTGAAGCCCGATGGAATCTATCTAATCCCACTAATCCTGTAGCCCTGAAAGGGCGCCATCTCCCAACATAGGGTGAAGCCCTAGGGTAACCTCCCAACATAGGGTGCAGCCCTCTGTAATCTCCAACCGCATGGTGCAGCCCGATGGAATCCATCTAATCCCCCTAATCCTGTAGCCCTAAAAGGGCGCCATCTCCCAACAAAGGGTGAAGCCCTATGGATTAACCGCAAGCTGAAGCCTTCTGGATTAAGCCCAGGACGAATCCCTGTGGAATCACCTCATCTACCTAATCCCAAACATAGCGTTCGTCATAGTCTACTTTATACTTCTTCAGAAACGCCCGGTATTCTTCCGGGAATGTTTTTTTTCTATGATGTTCATGTTGGTTGGCAATGTATGCAATCACGGTATTTACTTCCGGCGGTTTTACAGAAAAGGCTCCGTACCCATCTTGCCAATAAAACTTTTTGTAGGCATCACCTTTCGTTTTTATCCATTTCGAAGAATGCGATTTTATTTCTTCCATAAGCTTCATTAAAGCTATTTTTTTGGAAAGCATGCATAGGATGTGTATATGATCTGTATACCCACCCACTTTTATAGCTTGGCACTCGAGATGGTTACAGATACCACCTAGGTAACTATGTAATGCTGCTTCTACCGGCTGCTGGATGAGCGGCTGCCGGTACTTCGTGCTGAATACGATGTGGATGTAATTTTTTACCAGAGATTGTCCCATAGTTTTTGTTAGTTATATCGCCCTTGCAGGCCTGGGTTACGGATTACTTTTTTTCGACGGACTTCGCCCATCGTTGTTATATTCCGCCCTTTCAGGGCTTTCATTTTACGGCGTCTTTGCCGTGGGAGGGTGGGATCTTCCACTACAGGGTGAAGCCCTATGTCCTATTTCTCTCATCGCCCTTGCAGGCCTGGGTTACGGATTACTTTTTTTTGACGGACTTTGCCCATCGTTGTTATATCCCGCTCTTTCAGGGCTTTACTTTGGTGTGATCGGTGGTAGTCTTTGCCCATTACTGGTATATTCCTCCTTCCCACGGCGCCCGGTGGTAATATTACATCATCGTTTGTTTGGAAACAACCCCTGAATTCCTCCTTAATTTATGGTGTTTTAGTGCACCAGTTCATGTTTGGTTGTTCTACGTCCTGCAACGTGCTTAAATAGCTTGGGGCAGTGTTGGCAAAGTTTTAGGGTATAGCAACCTTGAAGGGGTGTCCAATAATATGGTGGTCAACTAGTGTTTCGCAAAAAATGAAACAGCCATGTTTTCAATAGCCGCAGGTACCGCCATAAAGGCTTCACTAAAAGACTTGTGAATAATAAGACGTATTTTTCCATAAAAACAGCATGCCAGGCACCTGCACTACCGGTACCCCGCATTATTGTAGGCATTCTTAGCAGCCAAACGGACAGCACCTACCTTTTAAATAACTACATCATCAGCATGGAGATACAACTTAAACAGCACTGGTTCAATATAAAAAACAGTCTTTGGTTTTTACCAACTCTAATGGCCCTGTCGGCAGTCATTATAGCATTCGGGCTTTTGGAATTAGACAGTACTATCACCTACGAAGATTTACCTATTAGTTGGTTTGTGTATGGAGGTCAATTTGACGGCGCACGGTTGGTATTGTCGACCATCGCCTCTTCCATGGTTACTATTGCCGGAGTTACTTTTTCCATCACGCTGGTTGCGCTCACCATGGCATCCGCCCAGTTTGGCCCCCGCCTGCTGCGCAACTTTATTTCCGATAAAGGAAACCAATTTGTCATCGGTACCTTTATCTCCACTTTTATTTATTCGCTGATTGTGTTACTCGCTATCCGTGGTTCGGAAAATGATGAATTCTTACCAAAAATTTCGGTGGTGATTGCCTTTCTGTTTGCTGTATTTAGCCTGGGTGGTATCATTTATTTTATTCATCATGTTACCACCTCTATCCATGCCGACTATGTAATAAAAGAATCCTATAATGATTTTAAGGAGGTAATAAAGGAGTACCTGTTGGATCAGGACGAGCCATGTGCAGATATTTCCTATACAGCACAAATGAAAAAGGTGCAGGTTGAATATATGCTATCTACCAATTGTTGTTTTCATATTTCTGGTTATATACAAAGTGTTGATTACGAGGGGGCGTGTGCCTGGGCAGAAAAACATGGGGTAGTGGTGGAATGGCTTGGTTTGGTTACCCTGGTTTATTCGCAACCATTTACCAGCCATTTGCTGTTATCCATCATAAGTCTTCCTTAACAGGCAAGACGGAAAGCCAACTTAGGAAATTTTTTGTAGTCGATTACCAGCGAACGCCCAACCAGGATATACTGTTTTCATTAAAACAAATTGCAGAAGTAGGGGTAAGGGCACTTTCACCTGGCACCAACGATCCAAATACGGCCATCACCAGCATCCAATGGCTCGGCGCAGAATTGTTAGAACTATCCGGGAAAAATTTTGATACCTGCGTATTAAAAGATGAAAGTGGCGCAGCCCGGGTGGTAATAAACCAGGTTTCTTACGAGGCTATCGTGGATACCTGTTTCGATCATTTAATAATTTATGCAAAGTCAAACGTATATGTAATTGCGGAGATTTTTACTGCTATAAAAAATGGGCTATTGCTGGCAAATAATGAAGAGTTGAAACAGGTGTTGCAGGAAAAAGCTACCATCTTATACAAGGAGATCAAATTGCAATATGCTGATGGTTTTATGACTACCATTGAAAGGGATTATAGAGAAATCATGCAGCCGCGTTGATGGTTATATTAAAAAGGGTTTGCCCCTTTTTTCTTGCAGCCATTACATCAACACCTAAAAAGGTAGCATACACCCATTGCAGGAAAAGGGAGTAATTATTGTTGCCTGTTTAAAAAAACAATTATTTTGAAAACAGGCTATAATTAAATGTAGGCTTCGAAATGATTAAAAAGATTCCCGACTATAC
>JBBQOJ010000287.1:0-4976 GCA_038330815.1 Chitinophagales bacterium
AAGGGGTTGCATAGGGCTTTGGTAAATTAACCCTGGCAGGGCGGGCGGTGTCGCTAGAAAGTTTGACATTTCGTTGCGCCTGGCTATTGATAATGCCTGAAAACAGCAACAGGCTGCCTGCCGTTATTTTTTTTTAATTGAAGTACATAAAAATAGGGTTGAAGCAAATGATCGATGTAACTGATTTTTAAAAAACTACTCCAACCTGGCCCCCTGCATGCAATTTTTAATTTTGGAAACATTCTTGTGTTATCTTGTTCAATAATAATAAATCCATCGATAATATGAAACAAATAATTACTGTTTTTATGCTTGTTTATCTAAGCGCCTATAGCACCGCTACTTTACAGGCCCAACAACTGGTAAAATTATGGGAAACAGATTCTACATTCAAAGTCCCGGAAAGTAGTTTGTACTCCCCCTCAGAGAATATCATTTATGTATCCAATATCGACGGGCAGTCCAATGAAAAAGATTTAAAGGGCTCCATTAGTAAACTGGGTGTTGACGGTAAATTAGTGCAGCACAATTGGGCCATCAACCTGAGTGCGCCAAAAGGGATGGGCATACACGACAAACGCTTGTATGTGGCCGACCTGGACGAAGTGGTGATATTGGAACTTGCCTCAGGAAAAGTGTTGCAACGCATACCGGTAGAAGGCGCAGTGTTTCTAAACGATATAACAATACACACAGATGGCACTCTCTATGTGTCTGATACCCGTAAGGGAATCATCCACCAGGTGAAAAACAGTGTGGTAAGTAGCTGGCTTGAAAATAAAGTGGGCGTTAATGGACTGTTATTGTCGGGCGATGATTTGTATTTTGTCGCAAAAGATACCCTGTTTAAAATGGGTCCCGATAAACAACCGGTGATGGTGACAGACGGGATGGATACCAGTTCGGATGGCATTGTTGAGCTGGCTAATAAAGACCTGGTAGTATCGTGCTGGAGTGGCATTATTTATTATGTGCACAAAGATGGCAGCAGGAAAATACTCCTTGACCTTCGCCCACAAAAAATCAACACCGCGGATATCGGGTTGGATGCAGAGAAAAATATACTGTATGTACCCACCTTTTTTAAGAATAAAGTGATGGCGTTCCAGGTAAAGTTGTAGTGTGTGTTAGTGATTATAACATGCCACTGTCTGCACCACGGATTTACACGGATGAAAGGGTTGCCTGGATTTTTTTTACCTCCCTTTTACATTGATAACTTTTTTCTGTGTAATGTTTTAATCCAAGTAATCCGTGATGCAACTATTTTTCCATTCGTTTTAGCTGCACCATCTTTTTCTGAGTAGGCTTTTAATACCCATTACTCCGTGACGCACGCCTAATCACCTACTTCTTCCGCACCCATATTTGTTTTTGTTCAATATTAAAACTACCTTATATAAAATTTAAGCAATATGAAAAGTGTATTAGCAAATTTATTCATGTTTTGCAAGAGAAAAGCGATGGTACTTTGCCTGCTCACCTTGTTAACTGCCGGTGTAGCACAAGGGCAAAGGCTAACGCCCGAAAATATCCAACTGGTGCTGAATGCACACAACGCCTATCGCACAGAATTGAGGATACCCGGGTTAACCTGGTCGGATACGTTGGCACAATATGCCCAACGATGGGTAAATGAACTGGTGAACATGCGGGATTGTGCCATGGAACACCGTCCGCATGATGACTCCAGTCCGTGGAACCTGGTATATGGCGAGAATATTTATTCCGGTGGGGGAACCAATTGGATACCTACCATTGTAGAGGCAGTAGCTGCGTGGGGAAAGGAAAAGAACGATTTTAATTTTAATAGAAAAGAATGTAAAGACGGTAAAATTTGCGGGCACTATACCCAGATCATTTGGAAGAATACCACCCAGGTAGGCTGCGCCAGTGCCGTTTGCGCCGACGGAAATGTAATCATAGTATGCAATTACAATCCAAGCGGTAATTGGTCAGGGGAGAAACCCTATTAATTAAAATAGTTGGGGGTTGGGGAGATGCGCAAACGCCACATGGCCAGAACATGCGCTGCATCCTGCCGGCATATCGCTGTTACTTTAGGGTGAGCAGGGTTAAAATGCTTCGCCAGAATAGATATAAAAGGCAGGACCTTCTTTGGTAAAGCCTACATCAAACCGCAGGAAAATATCTTTGCGCGGAAAAGCCAGGTAACGTAATCCTACGCCCCCGGAGGAAACAATGTTTTTGAAGGAAAAGGCCCCGATGGATGGTGCAACGGAGCCGGAGGAAACAAATACCGTAGCGCCAATTCTTTTACTAAAACCCAATGGCAGAAAACGGTATTCTGCCTGGGCGGCTATGTATTTTTTATCGCGGTAGCGACCGGTATAGAAACCACGCATAATGCCCTCGCCCCCTAGTAAGGCCATTTGGTTAAAAGGAACGGTACCTGTTAAGAACTGTCCAAACACCTGTGCGGCAAATACCTGGTTTTTTCTAACTGTGCGAAAAATGCGGCCGTCTACACTTAAAGAACGGAACTTGTAATCGCTGCCAAGCGAAGGAGAATAGTTAATCACCGCAGCTTCCGCAAAATTCCCCTGACGCACGTTCAGTGCATTGTGCCGGTCGTCGTACACCAGGCCGGCACCTATACCAAAGTTTTGTGTGCCGCCACTGCCGATAGGAAGCGGCAGTGTGCTGCTACCTCTTTCAATGTTTACATTATACAGTTTTTGAAAATCCAGTTCCAATCCACCAAAAAAGTTGGGCTTTATCTTGCGTAATACCCGTTCCCTTATTAAAATATAATTGGAGTTCACCAGTTGCACCTCTGCCTTGTCAGTACCCGGTCCAATGCCAAAATACTGAAGGGGAAAACGCTGAAAGCGGAGCCTGCCAAGGAAGAACCAGTTGTCTTTATCTGTATAGATAAAATGGTCGAACCAGGCGCCATACTGTTTATTGAGGGTAATAAAGCTAAAAGTTTGGATTTCACTCAGGCGATTAAAGGTATCCTTTCGGGCATAATATAATAAAAGGGCGGAAAAGCCGATCTCCCAGCTGGTTTCAGGTGAAAAGGCAATAGTTGGGTAAATTAATAGCTTGGCTTTCTCCGGACTGGATGAATCATTAAAATATTTATTAAAAACATTTTTTACCACTCTTTTTACAAGCCCGGGTTGCTGTATGCTGTCGGAGGCAATCCTGGTGGTGTCCTGTTGGGCAAGTAAGCCGGTGGTAAAGAACAGTACCAATAAGGGAACGGAAATATATTTAAACATGTATGTTTTTTAACTGGCGGCAGCGAAACAGGTAACGTTGATGTAGTTAGCTAACTATATCAGTCAACCTTTTACTAACTATCACCTGCGTTGGATCCGTTATAGCTGTAGTAATGCCCCCTTGCAAAATTGTTTGTTATTGTTAATAACAATAACTTAACGCCTCCCGACGCCATTTAGTTGCATCACCGCAATAATCATAATGGTGAAAAACGAGGCCAAAAATAGGCTGAAATTGCTATTTAAATAATGGAGATGTGATAACCGGCAATCCTGTCATGGCAAGCACCCGGAAGTTCCATATCCAATAAGCACCGTTAAAAGCACCAGGCAATCAGCACATGCTACCATCCACCTGCGTCCGGCCAGCACCTCATCGATTTCTGGCATGTTATTGTGGATCATACTGGTATTCGTTAACCGGGAAAATGCTACGCTCCGTAGCACGGCGAATCCAGGCAACATTGAAGGCTTCTCATGGTCTTTCAACTGAAACATCGCCCGGGAAGTGTGGAGGAAACATCACCTGATATACGTTGGAGAAGACATCATCTGCAAAAATTTAATGTAATTCCCCGCTAATTGGTATAGCTTAATTTCCTTGTTTTTTAAACAAGAAAGTAAACCGATGCCAATACCTTTGCGTCTTTAAACCAAGTTGGTTACTCACCTTCTAAACAAAGGCGTATGACAAAATTCGTTACCTTATTACTGGCATTGTGTTGCTATTTTACTGCAACTGCGCAATTTAATGACAGTACCTTTTATTATTTCAGGTATGCTACAACGGGTATCCTAAACCGTACCAATGAAGCTTCCACCTTTGCCCTCACCAACGCATTAAAATTTAGTATTAAAAAAAAGGAACTGGTGTTTAACAGCAGCAGCAACTGGTTGTACGGAAAGCAACAGCGCTTACTTACCAACAATGATTTTTTAACCGCGCTGGATGTAAACTGGTACCGGGATTATAAAAAGTTTTACTACTGGGGCCTTACCACTTATGAAAGCAGTTATTCCTTAAAAGTAAATAACCGATCCCAAACGGGTGTTGGTGTGGCGTACAACCTGGTGGATACTACCCACCTGTTCATCAATTTCAGCAATGGGTTACTGTACGAATTTGCCGACCTTAAATTAACTGATTCCACCAATGATGTTTACAGTACTTTTCGCAATTCCTTTCGCTTTCGTTTCCGCTATGTATTCAATGATAGGGTTACGATAGAAAGTGTTTCCTTTATTCAACATTCACTGCAGCAAAAAACAGATTATATCCTCAATACCAACACAACGATTTCTTTTAAACTGCTGAGGTGGATTAGTCTTACCAGCGCTTTAAGCTATAATAAAGTAAATCGGAATAATCGTGAAAACCTGATCCTTACTTTTGGTTTGACTGCAGAAAAATTCTTTTAGGAGCGGGACGCACAAAATTTTATCCAATGTATTAACCGGCAATAAAGCAGTAGCGGCAATGGTTTGCTTATTAGACGCAAAAAAATTTATAGAACGGGTAGGTCAGGTTATGCCATAAGGAATGAAAACAGTGAAATCACCTGGTGAGAATGGGTCATTTTCCCGGCTCCCGGATGTTTGCCATTGGGTAGCTTCATATTTAACCGGGGAGATGACATCGTAGGCTACATTGAAGATAGTTTCACTGTTGACCTGTAAGTATTTACCCTTTTCCCTTCTGTAACGGCCTTGTATTACCTTCATTAAAAT
>JBBQOJ010000288.1:0-4930 GCA_038330815.1 Chitinophagales bacterium
GATATTGGTAAGGTTCAATAATTGTGTTCCAGGCAACCAGGCAGCATATAGCAGCGGAAGCTAGGTGCTGAGAAAGAAAAAACCAAAGAAAAAGGTAATCCCTTTATCCTCCAGTAGGGGATTACAGGTAACTCACGGGCAGGGTTAATCGCTTCCCATTCAATTAGCAGGGCATACATGGCAAGCATGGCCAGTGATACCGGTCCAGTAAAATGTCGAATGGTGTTGGCATTGGTTGGTTATTTTATCGTGAAAAAAAATTTACAAGGTCATCGGCAAAACGGGCAGGGTCTTCCCAATGCAGGGCATGCCCATTTCCCTGGTACATTATCAGGCCGGATTGTGGTATCGCTTTATGTAACAATTGCTGCTCCGCGGGCCCGAAAAAACCATCTGCGTCACCGCCAATAATTAAGGCGGGCAGGTTTAGCCTGTCTAATTCCGGCGTAAAATCTGCCTCCAATAAATGTTTTAGGATCGATTTCCAGGTAAAAGCCGGCACTTTTAAACTTTCCCTCACCATCAAACCCAGGTAAGCTTTATCCACCGGTTTATTGCAGGTGCCGGCCTGGAAAGGCTGGGCAAAATCATAGGGTACCGGATCGGTAAGTTGCATTACCTGTTCGCTGAATTCCCGGATAGCCGGGTTCTCATTAAATTTAGCCGTGGTTGCTACCAATACCACCCCATGGGTGAGGTGTGGGTAATTCAGTGCGAATTGCCGGGCAATCATACCGCCCATGGAATGCCCAACAATAAAGCAGGGACCCAATTTTAATTCATTAACAAATGCTGCTACATCCGGGGCAAAACTACCGGCCGGTATGGCTGGTATGGTTTGTCCGAATTGCCATGTCCACGCTGGGTAATCGCGTATACGTGTACGCTTGCTGGTAAAAACGGAAGCAGTGTTGCAAAGGAATGCCAGGAGTCTGTAAAGCCATGTAATAGTTTCGCCGGTATGCCGGTTGCGCTTCCCTGCCCGGCATATTCCAGTACGGGGCCGCCGGGTAACCTTACCTGTTTTATAACAGGTTGGGGAATGATTGCTTTGGATAATAGTTTTTGCTCAACTACCAGCTTCCGGGGTTGGGCGTGTATTTTAAATAGACTTGCAAGAGCGAATAAGACTATAAAGCCATAATATTTAATTTGCATCGATGTATGTTTTTAAGGTACAAATATCATGTCATTAAAGACCTCCACAAATCACCATTGGTGGGGCCTAACTCACCAAATGCGGGGAGAAAACCCTCCTGGCCTGGTTGCTATTACTATGAATTATTTTATATTTAGCGGGGTTAACTACAATCGCATGGGCAACCCTTTCCTCACTACGAGGCGGCGGCAGTAGTCCGGATACAGGATAACTATTTGGATATTAGTGTATTATTACTCGGGCATTGTTTTAGTGTTGTTTGCTATAAAATATTGATTTATGGAAAAGATTGAAAAAATGCACCTGATGGATAAGATGTTACGCGAATTGGAAGATGTTACCAATTCTCAAACTTCTTTACTTAAAAAATTGTCCCAACTGGAGGCAGAAAACATCAACCTGGGAAACACTTTACTCGACAAAAGGCTTCCTGATATTCACGAAAAAATTGATCAAGCCCTGGTAGAGATCACTGCGGTAAATACTGAATTTGCGGCGGTAAGAGAGAAGTTTGTCACCGATAATAAATTAAGTGAGGTTTTACCAGAAGCTAATATCAGCTAAGTAGGTAAATATTGGATAAGCTGCCATTAATTACCAGGTAGCATTAAAAAAAAGAGGGTCCGCGTTGTGCGGATCCTCTTTTTTTTTACAATTAAGAATTGAAGTAGGTAAGAAAGGCGTTTGTTTGAGCAAGCTGCGTTTGATGCTCACAGTTAATTAACCAGGGCGGAAAATATATTGTTTAATGAAGTTTCGCCACGGCACTAACAAGTATCCGGAACGTTTTGACACTGGCACCTTGTACAAGGTCGCCTGGTTTACAGTTGTGCCAGCACCTCGGCTATTGATGATCTTTTGGTGTAGTTGCTATTAAAATAACGATAAGTTATTTTACCATTTTTATCAATAATGTATAACGCCGGAACCGGCAAATTAGCGCCATTATTTCCGTTGGCATTCGCGAAATCGATACCATATTGCTTGTACTTTTCAATGGTTTTTTCATCCACAGCAAAGGCTACCCCATAACTTTTCATGATTTTCAGGCTATCATCAGCCAGGATGGAATACGATGCCTTCGTTTTATCAATGGTCTTACTGATATTTTCTGGCTGCTCTGGTGTAACTGCAATTACGGTAGCGCCTTTTGCCGTGATAAAGGAGAGGGAATCTTCCAGCAATTTCAGGTGTTTGTTGCAATGGGGGCACCATTGGCCACGGTAAAATACCAACACTACCGGTCCTTTCTTTAATTCATCGCCCAGGGAGATTATATTGCCATATTGATTGCGGGCAGAAAAACCGGGCGCTGTAGCATTAACTTTTAGGCCGGCAGGAGTTTCCTGTGCCATCAACCAAAGGGGAATGCATATAAAAGCAACAACAGCAAGGCATATAATTTTCATATAAATTTTTTACAAATTTAAGAAGGATTGGCGATGCAACTACCTGCAATTAACGAAAAAATATCAGGGATACGCATTAAACCACCCGGCAAGTTCATCCAGTGTGTGCTTTACTTTGGCTCCATCCAACCACCAGTCGTGGAAAGTAAAAGGATAGGTGACCAGCTTTTTTGCTACGCCAAGTGTACCCAGTTTAGCAGCCATGTTTTTACTTTGATCCACGTTTACGATGATATCTAATTCCCCGTGTAAAAATATGCTGGGAGCAACAGTTGCATTTGCCTGGTAAAATGGGCTAACATCTTTATACCGTTGAGTAGCAGCCGGGGTTGCCGGAAATAACGGCATGCCAAGGTATGGTTGAAGGAGTGGATTATACAGGTTAAAATTGTAGTAGGCCATGTTAAACAGATCGGTTGGGCCGGCCAGGGAGCCAACTGCCTTCACCATGCCACTGGTATTACGGGAATAAGTATAGCTTAAGCCTAAATGGGCACCGGCACTATGACCCACTAAATAAATTTTACTGTTATTAAAGGTGTAGATAGTAGCTTGTTGCAAACTAAACTGGATGGCACTGGCAAGGTCATTTAACTGCATAGTATAGTTGTCGGCCGTGTTGAGGGTAAGGCGGTAGTTGATATTGGCCACTACAAACCCCCGTTGTTTTAAACCGTTTAACAACCAGGTTAATTCGTTTTTATCACCGGCAGACCAGCCACCACCATGTACCATCACCACCAGTGGTGTATTTATTGTTCTGCCTGCGGGCAAACCCAAATTCAATTTTTGGCTTGCATTGCTGCCATACGCAAGGTCTATCAGGGTAGTGTCGGTTAATGGTGAGATTGAAGGAGGTAGGGGTGCAGGTTTTTCGGGAGTGCATTGGGCCAGCATCGCAGTAAGGCTGGTTAGTAATATAAAAGTGCTTAGTCGCATAAGTATCCGGGTGAGTGAAGTTATTTCCCAATTTCAGCTTTATATTTCAATATCCATAGTTCATTATGTTAAATTAACCGCTGTTCAAATTTTAGAAGGACCTGAGTAGTCTACCCAAAAGGTGTAAAGTCTTTCCCAATAATCTACAGGGCTTTTCGCATCAGGCCTTACACCTTTTAAGAAGGGCTATTTAATACTTCCACTTTTTCATCACGGCCAGGTCTTCTTTAATACAGTCCATTGGCTGCTTTCCCTGGTACGACTCCTGTTCTATGATGAAATGCTTCGTGCCACCTGATTTTTTTCCCAGGTCGATGACTTCCTTTACCGGGATGATTCCCTTGCCGATGACGGTACTCTCGTACCTGCCGCCCATTTCTCCCCCGGTGGATGCTTTTATTTCATCCTTTACATGCATCAGTTCAAACCTGCCCGGGTATTGCCGGATGATATCCGCAGCAATGCCTCCCGCATGGTACATATTACCAATGTCCAGTTGCTGCGTTACTACCGCGGGATCGGTTTGTTGCATGATAATGTCGAACAGTTTTACGCCGTTTAGCTTTTCACTAAACTCAAAATCATGGTTGTGATAGCCAAATTTCATCCCCGATTTTTTACACAGCTCCCCGCTACGGTTAAACATTTCCATCAAACCTTTTAAAGCAGTTTCTTCCCGTCGTGAAGTGCTATCCATCGACGGACTTATCACATATTGTTGCCCAACGATGGCGGCATCCTCAACGGTATATTTCCAGGCATCCGTAAAATCATTGGTTGCGGCATCCCAATGGTTTTTGTGGAGCACGGTATGCCCGCTTGGCATTTTTAACCCAAGGTCATCCAACAGCTTTTTAAAGTCTGTCGCGCTATATCCATAAAATTTTCGATTCACATAGTTGGCATGTTCTACATAACGGTAACCCATCGCTGCTATTTGGCGCAGGGTTTCCGCCGGGGCCTTCGTCATATCCTCCCTTACAGAATACAGTTGTACGCCCAACAGGGTGGCGGGCGTCGGTAACGATAACAGGTTGCGGGGAAACAAAGTAGCGCCGGCAATGGCCAATCCACCGTTTCTTAAAAAAGATCTCCTTGAATTTTTCATATCGCTTTTAATTAACAAATGAGTAATAAGCAGTATTTACGAATTCGCCTGCTGGAAAATACCTGGCCTCCCCCTGGGCAACCGTCTCTCTACCAGCAAAACAATCCGTACTAATGATCAATATGCAAAATAGTGAATTTGCAGTTACCCCAACCATCCCGCCAAATCCTTAATTAACATCAGTATCACGAGGCAGGTTGGTCTTTTTTAGATACGGCCGAACAGGGAAGCTGCAAAAATGTACTATATTCCGATGGTCAATTTTAATCCGGATAAGTACACTGTTGCGCATTTATTCATAATATGACTATTTTT
>JBBQOJ010000289.1:0-4927 GCA_038330815.1 Chitinophagales bacterium
ATTTGATTTTTTATATTGGAAATTATGTTGAACGGCTGTTCAAGGGAAATAGATGATTTACTACGATTACAATCCCTATTAATCACCTATAAAAAAGCCTGGTTTATTAACCGTTAAGATAGCAGTATAACGTTGCTATCGCATCATACCACCTCTGCCGCAACTTCCTTCAGTACTTTCGCATCGATGCCTGGTTCTTCCGGTGAAAGGATTTTCCCCCGGGCAATAATTCCTTTGGCCACGAATATCGAACACAATTGCAATACGGCAATAATTATTATGGCATACCGCAAAGCGAACGCTGTTGAGATGGTGAATGCCAGTACTAAAAATGTCCCCGCCCCCAAAAAACGGCCCACATACAATCCAGCTTCATGATTGAGGATATAAGCAAATTCACCCCTGTTCTCTATTTTGGAAACAATGTCTATCACTTTAAACTGGATAGGAAAATAGGCAAGGTCCATCAGCGGCTTTGCTATCAGTAACAATAGGATAAATAGTACCACACCCACCTGGTTAAATAACAAGCCATTCAATATAGCGCCCAGTGCAAACAAAGTCAATCCTGCTGCAAATATTTTTATCCGGTCGGAAGGTTTGGAAAGCCGCCCCAGCACATACATGATCACCGCGGCAATCACCGCCCCAATTGACTGCGCTGTACCTAAAGCGCCTTCCTTGCCCAGCAACAACATAATGAGCATAGCCGGCGCCGTTACCAGGAAACCCTGTGCCAGGCCTTTTAACAGCGCCAATGACAATAGCCTGTACCACAACGGATGAAATTTAAAAAATACATATTGCTTCTGAGCGGGATTTTTGAATGTACCCCTAAAGCAAACGATGGAAGCAAGCACTGTTATTACAAACACCACACCGGTTATTACGAGGTATGCCGTATGTATTTGCGCATCGCCTCCTTTTGATTCAATGAACCATCCAATAGTAACGGGTATAATTACTGCGATGATGGTATAAAAAAAGGTTTCGAGTCCGTAATAATAATTACGGTTGCCGTCGTTGGTGATGGCCAATGCCAGGTAATCGCGGTTGGCCCAGTAAAAACCAAAAGACAAGCCCATCGTAATACCCGCAAAGCCGATGCCCACCAGGTCGAGTGTTTTCAGCGACATCATGATCATCATGGAAATGCCGCTGAGCATCATGCCGGCGGAATATAATTTCCGGATATTAAAATGCTTCAGCAGCCAGCCGTTCAATAAAAAGGTGAGGGGGATACCAGTGTAAATGGTAAGTTGGTAAATCACCACCTTCGTAGGATCATTCGAGTTGCGCATCACATACGCGGCCACGAAAATATCGATGACCGGTAACACCAGTGCATACACGAGATTGGTCAGGATCAGGATGCGGAAATTATGTGGCTGGCTTTTAAAGTGATCAATTTCAATTTGCAGTTTCTTAAGCATGTTGGTAGATTAAAAGAGAACAAATCTCGTGGATAGAAAATTGCGCACCGCAAACAAACTCATCTGATGCACCGTAATAAATAGTAACGATGTCGGCGTTCTGGTTTACAATATGTCCGTTGGTAAATACTACGTTACCAAAAAAGCCGCTGAGCTCATACGTGGTGGTGGGCACCATAATCGGATCATGGGTACGGGCAATTACTTTGGAAGGGTCGTTGAGGTCCATTAAAAAAGCGCCTAAGCAATACTGGTGCTGATGATTGGCGCCATGATAGATTTCCAGCCATCCGCGATCCGTTTTAATGGGTGCCGCCCCGGCACCTACCCTTGCACTATCCCAGGCATCTTCCCTCGTTTTTATGATGCACCGGTGGTTGCCCCAATGGATGCCATCGGGTGACTCCGCCAGCCAAATATAATTGCCGCCAATATCCACGCTGCTCGGCCGGTGCAGGGCATAATACAAACCATTGATCCGCTCTTCAAAAATGGCGCAGTCCTTATTATGCGGAGGTAGCATCATGCCATGGGATTGGTATACCTTCCAATCGGTAGTGGTGCGCAAACCCACGCCCACGCCATTACCCGACACGGCGGTAAAAGTGAGCCAGTATTTATTGTCAAGAAAAGTTACCCTGCAATCTTCGATACCAAATGTCTGCAGTATTCCTTCACCCACTAATGGCTGGTAGCCATCGGGTTCATAAAAATGAATACCATCATCGCTGCAAATCAACCGCAGGTGCGATAGGGTGGTCAGGTAATCCACCCCTTTATAATTGATCACCCTTGCATCGGTTGCCTTTAATGCCGGGTCATCCCTGGGTATCTCAATAATTTTGACGCTACCCGTTTCCGTTAGTATGGGGAAGGAAATGACATTTTCTTTCTGGGCGGGCCTTTCCGCCACCCTCACCACCAGCCAGGTTTTGCCCTGGTATTGAAATACACCAGGGTTCAGCAGGCAGGTGATTTCAAGGCCTTTAGTGCTTGGGGTAAGGTTGGATGGTGAAAGCAATGGATTTTGAGAAAAGCGTTTTGCAATGTCTTTCATGCAACAATATTTTTTAACAATCGTTATTTTAATTAAAAAGCAATGTCGTTTTAGTTAAGTTTGGGGGTACAGCAACCATGGCCGGCGGCGGGTGTAGCCACCCGCCACTAGAGATTTCATTACCTAAAGACTTTAAATTAGAAAGGTGGATCAGGTTTATCGTTCAAACCGGATACCATAAAATTAATACCCTACATTTTGTGTAATGGTACCTCCCGATTTATCAATCTCACCTTGTGGTATTGGAAAGACATAATTTTTATCCTGGAAATTTTTACCCAGCCCTGTTAAAAAAGGTTTGGCCAACTTCCAACGCTTAAGGTCATTGAACCGCTGCGATTCGAAACCCAGTTCTACCCTACGTTCTTGCACCAGCCATGTCTTGATCTGTGCTTTATCGGTGGAGGCCAGGTTGCGGGTTGGAAGTGTACCAGCCGGTGCGGTGCCGCCTGTGACAGTAACGGTTAACCTTGCACGCTCCCTTACTTTATTGATTAGCGCAATGGCCGCAGGGTAACTGCCTGTCTCATTCAAAGCCTCTGCTTTCCAAAGCAGTACATCGGCCCAGCGGATGTATATTTTATTACTTGGGGCATCGTCATTGCCTTTATTGCTGCTGTTTAATTCACCAAAAATTTTATAAACATTCTGACCGGCAACATCTACGGTATAACCCAACCGCGGGTCATTGCTTTCAAAGGCACTGATGAAATTGGGTGTTGGCGCAATAAAGCCCCAGCCAGCCAGGGCACATAGGCCATTGCCGGTCCTGGGAGTAGTTGCCTGCCGGTGATCATAAGCAAAAATCACTTCGTTCTCCGCAAATTCTTTTGCCACACTAAAGTTGTCAAAATAATTGGCATTCAAACTGTAATGGCCTAACCCTTCCATTGCGGTAATGGCACTAATCACCTCCGGCCACTTTTGATTGTACAACGCTGCCTTTGCCTGCATCGCCATCACGGCGCCCTTGGATACCCTCCACTTTTCTGTAGCATTGGAGTATTTGCCATCCGGTAGCAGCATTTTAGCCTCTTCCAGGTCTTTGCTAATCTGCAGGTACACATTGGCTTGGGATTCTCTTTTTGCCACGCTGTAAGCATCCGCAAAATTTTTGAGCGGTGTTAATAACAACGGAACATCGCCAAATAAATTTACCAGGTCGAAATAATAAAACGCCCTTAAAAAATACACCTGTCCCAACAGGTTTTTACGGGTGGGTTCATCGATCGCGATTTTAGCTGTTATCGCTGCATCTGTCAGGTAAGCAATGGCCACATTGGCCCTTGAAATCCCTTCAAAATCATAACTCCATTGCCCGTTAAAACCACCGTTGGCAGCGGTATAACTAAAATCAGCAAACTGGTCCATCCATGCCTGGTCGCCATCGGGGTTCCATTTCTTTTGCATATCACCCGAAGCGATGTCCTGCAAAATAAAATCGTTGCGCAGCACGGTACCATTGTCCCAGCCCCAATCACCGATAATATTTAGTGTACTTGAAAGTAACTGGTAAGTTGACAGTACCGAACTTTTTACTGTTCCCAGTTTGGGATCAGTATTAACATTATCCGGGGTTAATATGCCAATCGGGTCTTTATACAATTGCTTTTTACAACCAACACCGCAGATGATCACCAGGGCCGCCAGTATTTTATACATTGATTTCATAATTATTTTTTTTAGCAGGTGAATTATAACTTAATATTGATACCAAATAAAACTGCCTTCGACTGTGGGTAAGTACCCTGGTCAATCATATCAACAGATTCCGGATCCAGCCCGGTGTAATTGGTAATAGTAAAAAGGTTTTGCGCGGATATATACAGCCGTACCTGCTGCAAAGCGCTGTTTGATTTCCCCAGGATATTGTTGAGTGAATATCCAAGCTCAATATTTTTCAACCTAACATATGAAGCGTCTTCAATAAAAACATTGGATACCCAACTGCTGCCATTGTCGGTAAAAGTAGAACGTGGAACCGTATTGCTGGTACCCTCGCCATGCCACGCATCCAATGTTGCGATGGTGTGGTTAAACGGCCGGGTGTCATAATCAATGATCTTCTTAAGGTCGTTGTATTTTTCAACACCGCTTACACCCTGGAACAATACTGAAAAATCAAATGATTTAAAATTGGCGGATAAATTTAAGCCAAAAGAAAGCCGTGGATTGGGATTTCCAAGGTAAGTGCGGTCATTGTCATTGAGGATACCATCACCATTCAGGTCATTAAACTTGATATCACCAGGTTTAACGGAAGGATTGAGTGTACCAAACAAATGATCCGTTATTTCCTTTTGATTTTGGTAGATCCCGATCATTTCCCTTCCGTAAAAAGCATTTAAAGGTTGGCCAACTGTTGTTTTAGACACTTGTCCGATCAGGTTGGGTAAATTTGGGTGTAATTTTTCTACCCTGTTGGTAACGGTAGCCA
>JBBQOJ010000290.1:0-4924 GCA_038330815.1 Chitinophagales bacterium
ACGGTGAGTAACCCGGTATCAGCCTGTATGGTGGTGTTGAGGTGAAGGATGGTAGAGTCGTTGCTTTCTACAATGCGGCTTATTTCAGAAATGGCAAACTGGGTACGCTCCATTTCCATTACAATGATGCCGCCAATTTCATTGGCGCCCGAAAAATCACCCAGGGCTTTTAGCAGGTCGGTAACCGTAATTACACCTACCAACTCTTTTTCTTCATTGGTAACCGGTACAATGGTGGTTTCAAATTCATTGCTGTACTTTACCGCATTCAAAAAATGTTCATTTTCTTTTACGGAAGCGGGTAAAAAATTTTGCTGCAAAAATTCGATGGTTCCTTTGGGTGTGTCTACGTCCAGTAAATCGTCTTCACTGATAAGGCCCAGGTATTTGTTATCTGTAACTACCGGCAAATGGCTTACCCGGTAATCGCTGATCAGCTGCAAAGCCTTGCTCACACTGTCTTCCAGTTGTAGCCTGGGGATATTATTATTGATGAGTTCCGTTGTAAGCATGTGAAATGTTTGAGGTGATTGTAACGCCTAACAAATAAACCAACCATGTTGATAACGAAATAAAGACACCTAATAGTATCAAACTGTTGCAGCAGGAGTTTTCTGTTTTGCTAAAAATGTAGATAAAACCCTGTTAAATTCTTCCGGAACCTCCATCATGGGTGCATGGCCGCATTTATCAACAAAATGAAGTTCGCTGTTGGGTATCAGGCGGTTGAATTCTTTACCTACAAACGGCGGGGTAATGGTATCGTTATTTCCCCAAATCAGGCAGGTGGGTTGCTTTACTTCGTTGAGTTCTTCACCGAGGTTATTGCGGATGGCGCTTTTTGCCAGTGCGATGATCTTTATTACTTTAAGCCGGTTATTGGTAATTTCAAATACCTCGTTCACCAGTTCATCGGTCGCCATAGAGGGGTCGTAAAAGGTAAGCTCGGTCTTTTTCCGGATATAATCCCGGTCGCCACGTTTTGGATAAGTATCACCCATGCCGTTTTCGAAAAGCCCCGAACTACCGGTTAAAATGAGTGTTTTTATCCGTTCAGGGTTTTTTAGTATATGAACAAGTGCTACGTGCCCACCCAATGAATTTCCAAGCAAATGAATATTGCTGTAACCGCGGTGTTCAATAAACCGGTGTACGAATTTTTGTAACCCACCCACAGAGGTATGCAACAAATCGAGTTCAAGCAACGGAAGCATCGGTACAATGACCATATGCGTTTTTTTAAAATGCTCAATCAATGGCATAAAATTGCTCAGCGCCCCAAATAATCCATGGAGCAGCATTAGCGGTTCGCCCTGTCCTTCTTCTATGTATTTGAACTTTCCGTCTTGTTTGATTTCGTAACTCATTCTGCTGGAACTAATAAATAAATTTCGGGTCAATAACTATTTTGCTAAAGTAAGTAATCGGGCTAAAATTACATTAAATAAAATAATGCCTGAAATTTACTGTTTTATTTTGTGGGATACGCTTTCGAAAAAGGATTCCAACTGTGTAAACATATCGCTGAAAAAGGGTAACAGGTAGCCAATACCATTGATTACAGTGGGGGCCAGGGGTTGTATGAGGGGATAGGTTTTTGCGGTAGTAAGGGTAGCAGGTTCAATCAACGACATTTTATCGGCGTAAAAAAGGCCCACGCTAAACAGGATAGTATACAATACAAGATACAATGCAATTCCCCCCAGCCGGTTGGCCCAGCCCAGCATGGCCAATTGCACCGTTTTTTCTAATAGCCTGGCACCCAGGTGCACAAGCAATACCACCACTAAAAATACCAATACAAAAGAAATGACTGGCAGCCATTTGGAAGAAAGGGTCACCTGCTGCTCAAGGTAAACCGCTACCGCAGCCGATAATTTTAAGGCAGCCGCCAACCCAACAATAAGCGCAACCATTGAAAACAACGCAATAATAAACCCTTTTTGATATCCCCTTACAATGGCTATCACTACCAGTATCGCATACATGTAGTCAATCATAGTATCCCCTTAAACAGGTTTAGGTGCGAACATTAAAGAAACCACTGGCGAAGGCAATTATCAATTGCTCAGCAAGGCTTTTACAATACTACTGATAGTTTTGCCATCCGCAATTCCGGCCAGTTGCTTACTCGCTACCCCCATAACCTTGCCCATATCAGCGGCACCTGTAGCGGCGGTAGTGGCAATGATCTCCGCTACGGCAGCTTTAATATCCTCCTCACTTAATTGTTTGGGTAAAAATTTTTCAATCACTTCCATCTCTTCCTTCTCCTTTGCAGCCAGGTCGGCACGTCCCTGTTTTTCAAAAATCTCCAACGAATCCTTCCGTTGTTTCATCATCTTTTGCAGAAATTTCTGCTCAGTGGCTTCGTTAATTTCCCCCGCCGCACCCGGTTCTGTTTTTGCTTTGATGATCTCCGCTTTTATAGCGCGAAGACTGCGCAACAAGCTTTCATTTTTTGATTTCATGGCCTCTTTCAGGCCAGCCATTATTTGTTCTTCTAATCGCATACGATGGTTGTTTGGTTAAATGTAGTGAATATCCCCAATGGGTGTTTAAAACAGGATAGGTGGGTAACAGTAGCCGGGGCTTCCATTGATGGCCAACAAACAGCCTCTTCAAAAATTAGGTAGGCGTGCATCATTGTATTACTGCTGTTCCTTTACCTGCATGGCCCTGAACTTATCAAAAAACGTTTTAGCGAAATTTTTCATATCATCACTTAGCTCCTGTTGGTGGGTGGCTCTTTTAAAAGTGTCTGCCATGGTAATCATCATTTGGTAATAAAAGTCCGCCATCTCATCCATCATCATATCTTTTGTCCACAGATCAATGCGTAGCGCGGTTTTATCTGCCCCGTCCCAAAATGCAATGCACATCGCTTTGGCTTGTTGTGCCATATCCGCTGTACTATCCGAGGCCGACCAACTGATGGATTCCGGTACTTTATTGGGATCAAGTAACACGTTTATTTGTATTGTTGATTTGTTCATAGTATAATATTGTTTATTTTACCCAATAGCTAATTGGCTACTTCAGGACGGCAAAGGTAATATGTTTATGATATATTTGAAAGCGCCGGCAATGTGGGTGCATTTATAATTATCGCTTTTTATTTACACCAGGTGGGCGGTGGGGGCCGCCCACGGCTGCCTCCCCGGGCTGGTGTCTTCACCAGCCAGCGACTATTATAAATGCACCCGTAAATGTCCACATACCGGCCTGCATTCTACCGGTATTGCGGGAATAACCGACAAAATTCAGGATTAAATAAGTCTACAGGATGATGGCCGTTGTAAAATAACAGCGGATGGTATATTAACGGTAGAGGCTACCCCTCCATCACCAACCGGGTTGCATCGCCGGAACGCAATTGCTGTAAGTAAAGGCGGCCGGCCCCTATTAGTTCGTTGCGTTGGTCTTCTTCTTTAAACAACACCATCATTTTGTAGGCGATGTCCTGGTAGTTGGTAGGGTCGACGGTTAATACCAAACCGGGTTCCGCCAATCCGAAGACGCCGTTGTTGCCCGTTATCACCGGGATACCGCACTGCATGGCCTGCAATGCCAGGATACCTGTGCCATCATAGGTTGACGGGTAAACGAAAGCATAGGCAGCGCCCATTACGGTTGCCTTTTCTACCTCAGGCAGGTCTGTTAACAGGATTACTTCCCGTCGGAATTTATAGGTAGCAAGCTCCCTTACAAATGAATTTCCCCCAGGTACATTTTCCGTGCAGATCACCAATTGCATATTGCTCTTTTGGCGTGTTTTAAAAAAGGTAAATGCCTTGAGTAAATTTATCAGGTTGTTGCGGCCATGAAGCGCTCCGCAGAAGAGAAAATATTCTTTGCCGGATGCATATTTTTCCCTGGTCAATTCTTTTTGCTCCCAGCCAATAGATTGAAAGGTAGCAGTGGGCAGTATGACCAATGGCTGAATTTTATAGGACGGTACCTGGAATTTTTGTTGTATTTCACTGGAGAGGAAATCAGACAAGGCTATTATTTTGACCGCCTTATTGATAAAAGCCCGGCCATTTTTTTTAAGCAACGAAGCCAGTTGCCTGGGGTAGAAATTTGGAAAGGCAATATACGAAAGGTCATCAACAACCATCCACTGTGGCAACCGGGTGCGCAGGGAAACCGCGTTACCCAGGTGGATTAGCAAGCTTGCTTTTTGCCGGCGCGCTATTGCGGGTAAAGTATAATTGAGCCAGTATTTCCAAAGCAACGAATTATTGGCTGCCGGTTTGGAATGGATAAATACAACATTCTCCGCGGCTGTAATGGTGGAGGGGTAGTCACCAATAAAAACCAGCTCCTGCGTTGGATGGGCAGAAGCGTAATTCAAAAAATAGTCCTGTAAATAGTTTCCCGAACCTGGTTGGATAAACGGTGCTGCATTGATGGCAATGATCATAGCCGGGCGCTGGTTATTTAAGCACTTTCATTTTTACCGTTTCTATCCTGGTATCACTTACATTTAAGATATCAAACTGGTAGTTGCCCACTGTAAAAGTTTCCTTCTGTTTAGGAATCTCATCGCGGTTTTGAATGATAAAACCACTCAGTGTTTCTGTTTCATCACTATCAGGAAAATCAAGTTCATATTTTTCGGTGATATAATCCAACTCCAGCCGGCCACTGAAAATAAATTCATTGGTGGCCAGTTGCTTTTCAACAAATTCTTCTGTATCATATTCGTCCCTGATATCCCCAAATATTTCTTCCAGTAAATCTTCCATTGTTACAATGCCGGCTGTACCGCCAAATTCATCCACCACCCAGGCAATGCTTTTTCTCTCCTTACTGAATTTCGTCATTAAATCAGTTGCACTCATACTTTCCGGAATGGTAGGTATGGGTAACAAAATACTTTGAATGTCTACCGGGTTTTTAAACAGGTCGAGCTGGTGTA
>JBBQOJ010000291.1:0-4912 GCA_038330815.1 Chitinophagales bacterium
AGTGAATCGGTAGGATCATCGGTGGTGCACAATACTTTCACCTTCATTTTGCGCAGCAGGTTACGAACGGAGTATTCCGGCGTTTGCAATTTAGCGGTGCAGGCATCATAAATCTCCCTGGCCGTTTCGGGCGACAAAATAGTATCAATATCAAAATAGCGCTGTAGCTCCAGGTGGGTCCAATGGTAAAGCGGGTTCCGCAGGGTGTAGGGAACGGTAGCGGCCCACTGTTCAAATTTTTCGTAATCGGTGGCGTCGCCGGTACAGTATTTTTCATTCACCCCATTGGCACGCATGGCGCGCCATTTGTAATGATCGCCATATAACCAAGCCTGGGTTAGGTTGTCGAAGTTGATATCATTGGCAATTTGCTCAGGTGGCAAATGATTATGATAATCAATGATGGGCATAGTAGCGGCATAATCGTGGTAAAGTTCCCTTGCGGTGTTGCTTTTTAAAAAAAAGTTTTCGTCAATAAATTTTTCCATTTGAGCAATTTTATACGAGGAAATTGTTGTGTTTTAAACAGCGATTGTTGCATAACAATGGCACGCATAAAATTACGCTATTATAGGTAGTTTGCGGGGAGTATTATTTTATTTGCAGGATGTTTTTTCACCATAGGTAGTCATCCGTAAAGTGTACCGGGAATTGGTTGGGTGGCGTATAATAGTTTTTGAAGGCCAGGACAGTTTCCAAAGAGTTTATTCTAACCAGGCGAATCAGGCAAGTGTTTACGGTATATATTCAAATTGCTATTCAGAAAATAAATCATCAATTGTATATATAATGCCAAGCAGTTTAGTAGCCTGATAATTGTTCCTACAACTATGGCAAATCAGCGAACTGCAAATTAGGTTAACAAAGAAAATCTCAGGGTGTCCCCCGCCCCACCCAAGCGGGGACGGGCTATCCGTTTCAAGTCCGCTCAGCGGATGCGGGCTTTCACTACTATCCCTCACCCAAAATACTGAAATACAGCACCAACATGCCACCCATAGTTACCTGCAATATTACGCTGGTATATCTTATAAGAAGGCAGATGGCAATCAACTGGCTATAGCGTGTTGTTCAGTTAGCCAGTAAGAAAGCGGCCTTCCACAAATGTTGCCAGTTGTTCAAATACGCTTACCCGTAATTACTTTTTGAAAGAGACAAGTAGTGATGAAGTTCTGTATATTACTTCACTACAGGTACCAGGAATTGATTGCAAACGCCACCAGTGTTACCACCTGTTGATAATGCCCTTTGTTTTTTAAAACGGAATTAACTTTTAGCACTTTTATTAAGCCTTCCAATGAATACGGAATATTCATATTAAATGCCGTACTCAATTTGTATCCGGAAGGTCATCCAAATTTTGGGCAACCGCTAAAGAAAATATGCATCATTGGGCAAAGTGCTACTGGAAAGACTACAATTTTGGAAATGATAAAAAACAGCATTATCGATTTACAGTCTGTCCAGGTTGTACGTGAAAAATTTCTATTTAGACACCATCGGAGTGCCTTTAAGGGTGAGTTGGAACTTTTAATAAATGGACTACCCGTTAAAATGTCAGAAAATTCTATAACAAAAAATAATCAGAAGTTTATTAACCATGCTGGTAGTGGCGGCGGGTTTGTTGAAAATTTAATTGAGGAGGGTATAAAACTATTGTATTTCAGTGCTGAAGTTCTTAATTTGGATATTGTCAATATCTTAAACCAAAACCCGATTGAAATAAATACTGGTTTATCTGAAAAAAAAATAAACATTACACCCAGAGAAGAAAATTCCAGTTATTCGTATCAATTTGGTTTGGATACTGATGCAGAAAAGTGGTTAACACTTTTGTCCAGTATTCTTGACTATCGAAAAAGGTTTACCCAATTGGCATCAGAATTAATTAATAAAGGTTCCCTCGCGGATATAAATCGTCTGCAAGATGAATATGCACGCTGGTCAAAGGACAATGTGAACCCAGTGATTTCTTTTGCCAATCATATCAATCCGGTTTTACATAAACTTAACCTCGAAGTGGATGTTATTAGCACGGAATACTTCATACCAATAAAATCAAAAACGAAAGAAGGAATAATACCATTTAATAGCTTAAGTACAGGAACAAAAGGCCTACTCCTTTCGATGTTCCCTCTATTTGAGCTAAACACCACGGACAGCGTTATTCTGATAGACGAACCGGAGCAGTCTTTATTTCCTGATATGCAAATTGATTTACTTTAACATTACCAGCGTCTTGCTCCAAATGCGCAATTTATAGTAGCTACGCATTCTCCTTTTATAGCTGCAGCTTTTGAGCCTGAAGAAAGGTTTGTCTTATATTTTGATAAAGATGGAAAAGTGGCGGTTCGCCCGGGAGAGTCTCCTATCGGCGATGATCCCAATGATATCCTTCGAAATGATTTCAATGTTGGGTATTATAATCAGTTCGGCAAAGAAGCTTACCAAAGATATTTAGAATTAAAAAAAATTATATCGGGGGAAACTGAGGTTAAAAAAAAGAAAGACCTTGTTATTGAAATGGCACAACTAGGAGATAAATATAACTTTGAATGAGAAAGGTACAGAAGCTGCCCAATTCCAGCATTTTAATTGAAAAATTACAATACATTCCAGGGAATTCAAGCAACAATAAAAAGATTGCAGTTATTCTTCAACAAGAACAAAAGAGATTTTGTGCTTATACGGATGAATATATAAGCAGAACTGGATCAGCAGATATTGAACACTTCAATCCAACCCTTAAAGGTACTCCAGAAGATGACTATGAAAATTGGTTTTTAGTAAAACACCAATGGAATTTAGAGAAAAGTTACAAGTGGAAAACCTATCAGCCTACACTTCATCCATCTGCCGAAGATTTTGAACAACGAATAATATATAGACGGAGATTATTTTTCCAAATCGGATGAAGATAATGAAGCAAAAAACACCATAAAATTATTGAAGTTACAAGACCCTGTCCTGGCAGACGAATGGAAAAAATACATTAGGAGAAAGAAAAAGGAAATTGAAATTTCCGGAGAGGATGCAGTAACTTATTTCACTACCTTAATTAGTGATAATATCTGCCAGGTATCGTATTTAAGAGCGATAAAGGAAGAATTTGGAGTTGATTTATGGCCGGTTTTATCATAAATAGCAATGAGTTTCTAACTGCATTGTCCAAAACTGTAAATTTATAAATGTTGTTTTTAAAGTTATAAACGCGAAAGAAAAAATTTATGAAATAATGCATAACCGCAATTTAGCCCTGTATCATTAATTTTAATTTCAACAACACAGCAGCGATGGTTCAAGATCGTACTTTTTCTAATGAATATAAATTGAAAGCTTTCTTTTAATTTGCAATATAGCACCATCTCTGGTCAGGACGATCAAAGAATGCTAAAGCTGTAGCTATGCAAAACATTGTGTTGATAAATCACAAACTCACCCCGCGCTTCCAGGGAATAAAATCATCCTGATTGAGCAGTACGGCTTTTGGAATTACTTCGCCGCTGGCGGCACGGATACAGTATTCCAGGATATCTTCACCCATTTGTTCGATGGTTTTTTCTCCTTCAATCACCGGCCCGGTATCGATATCAATAATATCATTCATCCGTTTGGTAAGGTTGCTGTTGGTAGACACTTTAATGGTGGGACAAACAGGATTACCCGTGGGGGTTCCCAATCCCGTGGTAAACAATATCAGCGTGGCACCGCTGGCTGCCTTCCCCGTAGTGGCTTCCACATCATTGCCCGGAGTGCAAACCAGGCTTAGGCCGGGTTTGGTAACCGGTTCTGTATAATCAAGCACATCTACCACAGGTGATGTACCGCCCTTTTTGGCTGCGCCATTGCTTTTGATGGCATCGGTAATCAATCCATCCTTTATATTGCCGGGTGAGGGGTTCATGTGAAAACCCGAGCCTACCCGCAGGGCGGATTCGCTATAGGCCTGCATCAGTTGCACAAACTTCCCTGCGGTAGCTTCATCACTGGTTCGATCCAACAGGTTTTGCTCGGCGCCACATAGTTCAGGAAATTCCGCCAGCAATATTTTTCCGCCCAGTGCCACTACCAGGTCGCTGGTATACCCTACCGCCGGGTTAGCGGATATGCCACTAAAACCATCACTGCCACCGCATTTAACACCGATGACCAGTTTATCTAATGGTGCCGGTTTTCGTTCTACCTGGTTAATGGCCACCAGCCCCTCGAAAGTTTGGCGGATAGCATCGGCTATCAACTGCTCTTCACTCTGTGACTGCTGTTGTTCAAAAATATACAAGGGTTTATCAAAATCAGGATCGAGTGCCTTCAAATCGCTTACAAAATCGGGCACCTGTAAATTCTGGCAGCCCAGGCTGAGCAGGGTAATACCGGCCACATTGGGATGATTGGCATAGGCAGCCAACAATCTACTTAGTACCGCAGCATCCTGCCGGGTACCGCCGCAGCCACCCTGGTGATTGAGGAATTTAATACCATCTACATTTTTAAAAAGGCGCGTGGCAGCATCACCTGCAGGCGATGGGGCAAGGTCTGCTACGGTTGGCAGCGGCTGGCCGTTTTTGAAAGCTTCAACCAACTTCTTCGAATAGCGTTTATACTTATCCGTTACCGCGTACCCAAGTTCATTGTGAAGGGCTTCCCGGATAACATCCAGGTTACGGTTTTCGCAGAAAACAGTAGGGATAAATAACCAGTAATTAGCAGTACCCACTTCGCCATTGCTACGATGGTAACCATTAAAGGTTCTGCCGGCAAACCGGGATATATCCGGTGGTGTCCACTGGTAATTTGTTGGGTGCCATGCATAAGGTTCCACTGCATGTTTTATATTGGCCGTACTCATCCAGCCACCCCGTGGAATGGTGGTTTGAGCAGTACCTACCAACACGCCGTACATTATTACTTTATC
>JBBQOJ010000292.1:0-4910 GCA_038330815.1 Chitinophagales bacterium
TGGTCTCTTATACATTTGTAACCGAATGGTTTCATTTAAAAAATAAAATGTAATGAGAAGGGATGTATTCCAGGCAATTGCCGATCCGGTGCGGCGCTCGATCATCGGGCTGCTAGCCAAAGAATCTTTAAACCTGAATGCCCTGGCTGATCATTTTGATATCAGCCGGCCGGCGGTATCAAAACATATCCGCATATTGGCAGAATGCGGTTTGTTATTAATTACCAAACGTGGCCGCGAACGCTACTGTACACCAGAGTTTAAGAAAATAAAACAAGTGGCCGATTGGGCTGCACAATATGAGGTATTCTGGCAGGCTAAACTTGATGTTCTGGAGCAATACCTTCAACAATCACCCCCGGCTAAAAAAACATTGTCTAAATTAAAAAAATAAGCATCATGAAACAGTCACCCATTGTAATGGAACGTATTTTACAAGCACCGGCCAGTAAGGTATGGTATGCACTTACTACGCCGGCTGCTATGAAAGAATGGTATTTTGACATTCCCGATTTTTTACCGGAAAGTGGCCACCAATTTAGTTTTACCGGCACTACACCCCAAAACAAGTCGTACCTGCATTTATGCGAGATTACAGAAATAATCCCTTTAAAAAAACTGGCCTACACCTGGTGTTACAACGGATACGAGGGCAACTCCCTGGTGACTTTTGAATTGTTTGAGGAAGGCCCAATCACCAGGTTAAGGTTAACACATGCACAGTTGGAAAGCTTTCCAGCCGATAACCCCGACCTGGCCGGGGATAATTTTGTAGCGGGATGGAATTATCTTATAAATACCAGCCTGGTTAACTTCCTCGCCCAGGGGAAAGAAATCAATTAATTGGTTCGAACAAGGGTGAACACCTATAAAAAAAGGTCTTTGCAGTTGAATGCAAAGGCCCTGTATTTCAATCAATCAATTATTGCATGATAGCGGCTACGGTAATTTTTGGCTCTTTGGCAATTTTGCCGGCTCCAATCTGCGGACCGTCTACATTATAATCGGCCAGTTTAATATCAAACTCGGCATTGGTAGTCACCGTTTTGCCGGTAACCACAACGGTACCCTTTGTGGTTACCGGTTTGGTAACGCCATGGATGGTTAAATCGCCGGCAACGTCTGCCTCATAAGTGCCGTCTTTTTTAAAATTGATGGCAGATAAATTGGTGATATTACCATTAAAAGTAGCGGTAGGAAATTTTTCTGTATCCAGCCAGCGGGGACCATTAAAATGTTCCTGTATCCTGGGATTGGTAAAGGCAAAGTTTTTCATCACTACCTCAAAAGCAACCGTGCCTTTTTTGGTGTCCACAGCTGCAATCACCGTTTTATTTTCTGCTTTTGGCAAAGCATCGATGGGGGTGGTTGCATCAAAATTAATGGTGCCGGAAGTGGTGGTTTTCTTTTGGGCAACGCTGGCAAGGGCGCAGGCAAGAACGGTAATTAAAAGCATTGTTTTTTTCATTGTTGCTTAATTTTTATTTTTTATTTGTTGAGTGCAGCTCTTTTAAAAGTGATAAATTCCGTCTCCAAAATTTTGCTATAAGCACCGCCGCTGCAGGAGCCTTTAATGCCTACTGAGTCTCCTTCCTGCAGCGATTTGGCCTCGGCCAGGTGTTGTTGTTGAAATGCAAAAATCACATAACTACCTGAGGTAGTGTCGGTCATTTTTATATTAACAGTGGTATCTGCCGCTTCAATTTCGGTCACCCGCCCGTTTACCACCACTATTTTTTCTGCGTATTTTTTATTGGCAGCAGCATCGTCTTTTTCAAATTCATGAATAAGGTCGAGGGCATTAACGGTATAGTCTGCCGTTACGTCCACGGTATCTGTAAATTTTTCACTGAATATATACCAAATTACCCCTACCCCCAGCAATGCAATTACCGTTATGGTAACCAGGATTCTTTTCACCCATAAATTCACCGGCTTCTTTTCAACACCCATACCAATCAATAATTTGCGTTAAAAGTAATACATTCCGGTAAATATGTTTGTTTAAACATTGAATTTGGGTATCCCCCGGTAAACGCAAATTCAGGGTATTGCACCATCGGTAACCTTACTACCTGCTAAATAAAACTTAACCTAAGCACATTTACCGTCCTGGCGAGTAACCTTCTCCATCATTTTACCTATTATTGACATTGGATATCGTATCAACCTAATTTTATAAGGATGTTTTTTTTAATCCCCTTCATCATCGTTATGGTGTTGCTCTTCTTTCCTCGTCAGCCAAAATTTGGCAGCCATCCTGCAGGCAATCGGCTGGAGCTCATCCGGCAGTCGCCTAACTACCGCGATGGCCAGTTTCAAAACCAACTGCCTACGCCTGCTTTAACAGAGGGCGTTAGCTACTATTCGGTATTCAGGCAAATTTTCATTGGCCAACCATGCCTTGGATGAGCCGGTTAAATTATTGAGTTCCTTCCTCGCAACAAAAAAGGACTGGCTAATCACTCCCCTGACTGGAGAAACCATTTCGTTGAAAACACCCGGCAACTTTACTGCCTGGTGGGAAAAATGCCAATAGCAATATCGCTTTGGTGATTTGATTTTTTGGGCGTGCCCCCCCGATTGCATCGGGGGCGCCGGGCTTTCCATTGCAAGTCCGCTGCCGATGAATCGGCATACGGGCTTTCCATTGCAATCCCTCACGCTGGTACCTGGCAACGCTACTGTAATTCCATTTTAAATGAAGGTAGGTTTGCCCGGGTTATAGAAAATCTTCCCGCATGGGAGAAAACATATCAAGTAAGGTTCCCGCTTCCAAACAACGCACGCCATGTGGTGCATTGGGGGGCACATAAAATGTACTACCGGTACCGAGTACCTGCAATTCATCATTGATGGTTACTTCAAAAACGCCTTTTTCCACATAACTGATTTGCGTATGGTAATGATGATGTACCGCGCCAATGGCCCCTCGTTCAAAGGTCACTTTAACCAACATCATCCGTTCGTCCCAGGTAATAATGGTACGGGTAACACCGCCCCCCATATCCTTAATGGGCTGTTGGTTGTCGGCAATAAACATGGGTGTAGTAGGTTTTGTATCCATGCTATAAAGTTAATATAGTATTGAATGCTACCTACACCTGTTAAGCAACTTATTAATAGCGCCCTTTATATTGAACCTGTTTCCTTATAAAAAAAAATAGTACCTGCCAACCGGCAATGTAACGAGGGCATGCTTTTTGGCTTTGGCACGGCGAAGCGCAGCGGATGCCTGGCGGTATTGCCCGGTAACCATACTAAAGTGCGCAGGTATTGAATAGGTACTATATGCCCTGGCTTTTCTTACCAAAAAAAAGAACTTATTTTCTGTAAGTTTTTAGCAAATTCCACAACTAACCTTAAAACAATTCAAATGAAATTTTATAAAAAAAGTATTTTACAATTAATGCTGGCCATGCAGGGGCTATTGGCGGTAGGTATAAGCGCATCGCAGCAATCACCGGTAAATAAACAGTCAACAAGTACTGCAACCGGCAATCGCGTAACCTTTTGCAGCGATCAACCCTCACCGGCTGCCAACAGCGTTGTACCTGGCACGAGCAAGGTTTATAATGTGCGTATTTCTTACTTTTTCAATTTGATCGATGAGTGAGCAACAATTTCTATCCCTTGTGAAGCAACACCAGGGCATTGTTCATAAAATTTGCCGGCTATACCGCGATAGCGTGCAGGACAGGGAGGACCTTTTCCAGGAAATCATGTTCCAGTTGTGGCAATCCTTTCCCGCTTTCGAGGGGCGGTCCACCATCTCTTCCTGGATGTACCGCATCGCCCTTATTACAGCGCTTGCCAGTTTCCGTAAAAAATCACCGGCGATTTCCTTCCCGGAACGTTTGCCGGAAATAGCTGCAGAAACGCCGGATGATACAGAACACCAGCAACGGCAACAACTGCTGTTTGCCCTAAAGCAACTGGACGACGTAGAAAAAGCCATCATGGCGTTATACCTGGAGGATATGAGTTATGCAGCCATCGCCGCCATTATCGGTATCAGCGAAAACTATGTGGGCGTAAAAATTAACCGGGCAAAAATAAAAATTCAAAACAGCTTAAATAAATAAATTATGGACATCAATCAATTAAAATCCACCTGGAAAGGTATGGATGAAAAAGTTAGCATTACCGCGGATTTAAAACAATTATTGCGCGAAAACAAGCACCCGGTATTAAAGGGAATCCGTTTACAAATGACCATTGAAATACTGGCCTGGACTATCTTTCTTGTGCTGTATTATGATGGGTTGGACGGTCACCAAAAACCGTTGTATGCCAACCTTTTGCTGGTAGGGGCGGCGCTCTTTGTACTTGGGCATAGCCTGGCCGGTTATTTTTCAGCTAAAAACCTGGTGAGGGCGGCAGATCTTAAACAGTCGCTGGTGCGCTACCTGGGAGTGCTTAAAAAATATGCTTTTCTATCCATTGCTTCCCGTGTGTGTGTAGCGATATGCCTACTGCTCTTTTTTATCACTACCATTCAATTTACCACTACCAAATACATTTTGCTGGCAGGTATTGTATCCATCTTTCCCATACAAGCCTACCTGCTTTCCCGAATCTGGAAAAAGCGCATCGAAAAAATTAAACTCACCTTGCAGGGGCTATCCGACTAAACCTGCTGGTAAGCTAACTGGACCAGTCTTGATGGCAATGGCCATTATAGTACTGTATTTTATATCACAAAAAATAGCAGGCGGGATCCTACCTTTACGATTCAATCCCTGCTGCTGGTATTCCGTTCACAATTAAACACGCAACACGGAGGACAAAAAAGGTATTCGCTCCGTAGTACGGCGAGTCCGATACATTAAATTTTAAAGTCCCATTAACGGCGGGGTTTCGCTGGCGATTTCGTTGTGCCTTGGCATATTGCGAGGCGAAAACCGCCG
>JBBQOJ010000293.1:0-4904 GCA_038330815.1 Chitinophagales bacterium
AGCCGTATCGTTCTGTTGTTTGTCTTTATTAATCAATGGTGCTATGGAGTTATTGCTCATTTGAAAATTTTGGGTAAAATAGAAGGTAGCCCCTTTTCCTTCCTCACTGTTGAGCTGAAGCCTGGCGCCCTGTAATTCCAGAATTTTTTTAGAAATGGCCAGTCCTAGTCCAGTCCCTCCATACCCCCGGGAAGTGGTGGAATCTGCCTGGGTAAACTGCTCAAATATCACTTCCTGTTTTTCTTTGGATATGCCAATGCCGGTATCGTGCACAAAGAAACTCAATTTAATATTTTCTTTATCATGGCCTGCTACTTTCAACTCGAGGGTAACCTTACCCTCTTGCGTGAATTTCACTGCATTTCCTAACAGGTTACTAATTACCTGCGTTAGCCGGGTTGGGTCACCCATAACAATGGGGAGAGATTGTTCGGGCAATGACAGGTGGAGTTTGATCCCTTTTTCGAAGACTGAATTTTTTGCACCCGAAACGATATTATGAAGAATATGGGGTACATCCATTTCAATATGTTCAAAGGTTATTTTACCTGCTTCAATTTTACTGTAATCGAGGATATTATTTACAATAGATAACAGGTTACTACCAGAAAATAACAGTACGTCCAATTGTTCGCGCTGGTCTTTTCTCGGATTGTTTTTTAGCATCAGGTGTGTCATGCCAATTACGGAATTTAACGGGGTACGAATTTCGTGGCTCATCGTTGATAGAAATTCACTTTTGGCCCTTAGGCCTTCTACCGCCTGGTCTTTGGCCAGCTGCAGGGTATGGGCAAACCGAAACGAAAGTATCAGCGATTGCAAAAAGAAGAAAAGCACATAACCAATAAAAACCACTTCCCTGGCGGGTATGATAATACCAAAATATTCAAGGTTGATGATAAACATTACCATCATCAACACCGCAATACTTATTAACGCAAAGGTAGCCCCCGCCCGTTTACAGAAATAAGCTTTCAAAAAAACGAACAATACGTAGGCGATGCAGAAAAACATCAGCAGCAGAAAAGGATTAATTATCCGGGTAAAAAATAAGGGTGGTGTTACCAGGGGCGTAATTGAAACTACAAGACAAAACGTACCAAGTAGTCGTGTGATGGGCTTATAAATATCCTTCGGATACAATTCGCATACATATTTAAGAAATAATAAAATACTGCTAAACAGGGTAAAGTATTCCAACCGCGTGGTAATTTCCCAGGGTAAATTTGGAAACACACTGTGTAGTGCATAAAAATTACTCCCCACAATCCGGTAACTATATACCATACTGAAAAGAGAGAAGTACAAGGTGGCCTTATCATTCTTACCAAACAGGAACAAACTAAAAAAGAATAATCCGCCCATAAAGAGACAGCCAGCCAGCAGGAAGTCGGTGGCGATCCATTTATCCCGCTGGAATTGCAGCTGATCGTAGTCGCCAATTAAAATCTCTTTTTTTATTCCACCTTTGGCATGAGAAAAATTAGCCACCTGCAGCACAAGTTGCAGGGTATCCGCGTTGGCAGGTAACACCAGTGTTTTTGATAACCAATGCGGTGTATAGCCTGCGGGTGTGGTAGCAGGAGTACCGTTACCAGTAAAATAAATCCCATTAATGTAAAGACTATAGGAAGAGTAAAAATCGGGGAGGCGTATGGCCAACGGCCCTCGGTTTACCGGCAGTAGTACGATGCATTGATAAGTGCCAAAGCCCTGAGGCGTAAGTAACTGGCCATTTAACTGGTTGCCGTTCCAGAGCTGGGGAAGGTGGATATAATTATTAACAGGGGTAACGGCAGAGGGGTCAATTAATTTATTCCACGTAAATGCCCATTCTCCATTAAGGGGGGTAGTGGTAAGTTTCAGGTTGGCATTCCGTAGGTCGGCCACGCCTGATTTAACTATAGGGTCGCCCTCAGTAGCCAGTGCTGATTCACCCAATAAACAAGCAATAACAATTAAAAAAACGGAAACATTAAATTTAATCATGATTGCAGACAAAGAGGTAAATTAAATAGTCAACGAAAAAATTACCTTTTTAGTGGGTACTGTTGAAAAAAAGTTGATGATGGGAGAAGTTGGTATCGGGGAGCAAACGTAAAATAGCGGTCGTTCAGAAACATCTATTGATATATAGGCAGATAATGAATGTTGAGCAGGCAACTCATAAAAAATGGGCCGTACAGGATACCGCCCATTTTATTTTGTACCGGAAACAGCAGTAGACAACCTATAATATCGCGCCGGTCAACTTTGCGAAGACCGCCGCATTATTATGGAGCGCTACTGGTTAAAACCTATACCAGGTCTGTTACCAATTTGTACACACTGATGCAAAGTACCAATGCACTTGATGCTAAAATCAGTTTAACAACGATTTTTTCCATTTGATGGGGGTTTGAGGGTGAAGCGGATGTAGTTTTCTTGTATTGTTTAATAAAACGTGTCGTTTTTTATTTTAGTATATAAAATAAAAAAATCCTTATTGCTGCCAGGCGTAGGCTAACCATCCTTAACAGCCTAAAAAAGAGGTCATTTATTATAAAATATACTGTTTTCGGTCTCCCTAAAGACAGGTTTTTATGGAGATGGTTACAAGGGAGACAGGTATTTTAAATGCAAAATTGGCCAGTGTTAACAATATAGTATGGTTATTGCTATATTTTTGCAGCAGGTATTATTCATCAATCAACTAATCAATGCAATTTAAATTCACTAAGAATATTCAGTTTACAAAGCTGATCAAGGCCAACGGCAGGTTAAAGGAATTTAACTTTCGAAAATTAAACGACCATAAAGAAGGCATGTTTACCGTAGATGTTGTAGACGAACGTGACTCCCGCGTTTTTTTTAACGTTCAGAAAATCGATAACAGTTGGAAAATTATTAAGCAGGCATTGCCACAATGGGTACTTGACAATGAGCAAATTTTTAATGATGTAATTATGGAAGAGCTAAAAGTAGTTTAAGTAATAGGCAAATCATCCGCCTCTTAGAAGGTTCAGCATACCATTTTTATCACAACTTATTCCTAACTTCCAGCCTCAAAAGTTTGCCAGATGATTAAAAATTATATGCTTTTTTTTGTGGTTACCATTTTTACTATTTTATTGCCCAATACTTCATCGGGACAGGATGGCTCAAATAAGATACGCCCGCGATTAAACCATATAGCCTTCTATGTGGTTGACCTGAAAAAAAGCACCCGGTTTTACCAGGAGATTTTACAGCTGGATACGATCCCTGAACCTTTTCATGATGGCAGGCATACCTGGTTTTCGATTGCCCCCCTTAGTCATCTTCACCTGATACAAGGAGCCACGAATATAACTGCCCATGAAAAAAATAACCATCTCTGTTTTACCGTTCCTTCTGTAGCTGATTTTGTAAAAAATCTTGCCACGTATGAAATCCCTTATGAAAATTGGGCAGGTGAGTTAAGCCAGGTTACCAAGAGGGTGGATGGTGTGTACCAGGTATATTTTAAAGACCCTGATGGTTATTGGATTGAAATAAATGATGCAAAAAACTAAGTAATTTTCATTTAAATCGCTGCTGGTTATTTTTGATGGAGCTTTTCGTATTATAGTTATTCATAGAGATCATTGATATCACATGCTGCCAATTCCACTATTGCACCGGCTACCTTTTCGGTGATAGCTGCAAAATATTTCTCGCCTTTCTCTTTTGTGGCGGCTGCCGGATCTCCTACGCCGGTATCCTGTGTAATTTGCGACCATTTCCTTTCCGCCCATATCCATTTTTCTGAGAATGCTTTCATCTTCATTTTTCTTTCCTTACCCTCCCCTGCATCCGACAATGGCAATACCAGTGTTGGTTCGAGGTAAAGTACCAGGCTGGTTTCCATCTCATCCGCATGATCGCCTTCTTTGTCAAAATATAACGATTTATCCAATGCCTGGAACCAGTTGCAGGTAGTAAGCAGCATCTCCGGAAAACGAAGGCCGAGCTCCCTTAACATGGTTTTAAAATCGTTGCCGCCATGACTATTTAAAATCAACAGCTTTTTTATACCCTGGCGGTTTAAAACCGTGATGATATCCGCTAGAATTGCAGCTTGTGTACTGGGATTTAAGTTGATATCGAGCTTTATATCAGCCTGCCCGGTATTAACGCCAAATGGGATGGCCGGCAACACTGTAATCTTCGCCCCCCTATCCCACGCGATACGGGCAGCTTCCGCAGCGATATAATTCGCTTCAAAAATATCAGTCCCATAAGGTAAATGATAATTGTGCGCTTCTGTTGCTCCCCAGGGTAAAATGGCAAGATCGAAGGTGGCATCTTTTACTTGTTTCCAGTTGGATTCTGCCAGGATATATGGTCGCATACTTCAAAAATTGTTGATTGCAAAAATAGCAGCAATAAATAAATTAACCAGTTGTTTTTCTGCCTCCCCTTATAATCACCAACATCATTTTTTTGAAAGCTATGAATTACCACGTTCAAATGATAAGGATAAAATGGGATAGTTTCCTACCACTATGCGCTGAAGTTCCCAAGGGCGCCTTGCTGGGATCGGGCTGTATATCCGCCGCGGCGGAGCTGTCCTTTTTGTTTTTTTGAAGCAAAAAAGAAAAAGCAGTGACAATGATGCAATACCAACTTTTGCCAGCGCGGAGTAAAGAAGTTTACACCGAATTCTCAAGCATGGCGAGTCCAGATAAGATAAACAATCCTGTTATGAAACATCACTTAAATATCGCCTCATAAGTGCCTCAGAGATCACACCCGAATGCAAGAGAAAAACATTGCTCCGTAGCACGAAGTCCCGCCAGCTTCCCATTACACATTCAACAACCTTCACACAAACATCGCGGGCTACCATGGAGAAGGTAGGGGTCAGGTCGGCATCCCTCTTGAAAAAATGCCCCCGTCCAGGT
>JBBQOJ010000294.1:0-4897 GCA_038330815.1 Chitinophagales bacterium
CCTGCTGGATCCCTCTTTTAACCCGGATGGATTACAGCGTTTTTCTACCTGGGCCAATCAACACAAAAGCAAAAACCTGGTTACCGACGCATCCAGCAGGGAGTTTGATGAAGTATGGCCGGGAGGAAGGTTTAATCATTACTGGTTCGACCTTAACCGCGACTGGTTACCTGCGGTGCATGTTGAAAGTCAAAACAGGCTTAAATATTTTTACGACTGGAAGCCCAATATTTTAACGGATCATCATGAATTAGGAAGGGGTACTTTCTTTTTTCAACCTGGTGTACCCTCCCGGATAAATCCATTAACACCGGAAAAGGCAAGCGAACTAACGGAGGAACTGGGGAAATTTCATGCCCGCTTTTTAGACCGCATTGGCTCGTTGTACTTTACCAAGGAGAACTATGATGATTTCTATTATGGCAAGGGATCTACATTCCCAGATATCAATGGCGGTATCGGTATTTTATTTGAGCAGGTATCTTCCCGGGGCCACGCAAAAGAAACAGCCGATGGTATTGTGCGGTTTCCTTTTACCATCCGAAATCAATTTGTAACAACGCTTTCTACGCTGGAAGGCGCTACAACCATGCGCAAAGCGTTTCTTGCCTACCAACGCGATTTTTATAAACAGGCAATGGTTGGTGATCATCAGAATGGATTTGTGTTTGGTGATAAAAACGACCGCGCTAAAACAACACTTTTTGTTCAAATGCTGCAGCGGCACCAGGTAATAGTAAATGAAGCAGGCGATGGGCTAAAGGAAAACGGTTTTGAAAAAGGAAGCGCTTATATTGTTTCATTACAACAGCCCCAGCGGTTATTGGTGAAAGCTATATTTGATAAACAGCTCAATTTCAGGGACAGCCTGTTTTATGATATCACCAGTTGGACAATGCCTTTGGCGTTCGGACTACCCTACAGGGAAATTGCCATAGGTTCCGGGGTACTTGGTAAACAATTGGCGCCTGTTTCTTTCCCAAAAGGGGAAGTGATTGGTGGAAAGTCAAATTATGCCTATTTATTTGAATGGGACGAATTGAACGCTCCAAAAGCCTTGTATGCATTGCAAAGCGCAGGACTTGTTACCAGGGTAGCCACCAACAGAAATGAAGCGCTTACGAGTAAGGGGCTTCACCAGTTTGGTTATGGCGCTATAATGATACCCGTAGCTACGCAGACAAAATCAAGTGAAGCGGTCTTTCAATTAATACAATCCGTTGCCGATAGCAATGGTTTAAAAGTATATGCCGTATCATCCGGTATGGTAAATAGTGGCAGTGATCTTGGCAGCAACAGTTTTATTGGCCTTACCCGTCCTGCCATTGCCATGCTGGTTGGTACCGGTGTTAGTGCTACGGATGCCGGGGAAGTGTGGCATTTATTGGACCAGCGCATGAATATACCCTCTTCCCATTTAGAGATCAGCACTTTTAACCGGGCAGACCCGTCGAAATACAATACCATCATCATGGTATCGGGTAGTTACACGGGATTGAATAAAGACAAGTTAAAAGCCTGGGTGCAGGCGGGTGGCATTCTAATCCTGGAGGAAGAGGCCATTCAATGGTCGGTGGAAAATGGAATCAGCAACGTGGTATTTAAAAGAATAAAGAATGCAACGGATAGTGTTGTTAACCTAACCTACAAAGGCAAATCGCAAATAGATGGTGCCCAGCGGTTAACCGGTGCCATTGTTGGCGCGGAAGTGGATGGCTCGCATCCCCTGGCGTTTGGCTACCGGGAGAAAACCATCAGTCTTTTTAAATCGAATAAGGTATTTATGGAAAAGCCTAAAAATCCTTATGCAATGCCCATCGGGTATGGAAGTAAGCCATTGCAAAGCGGCTGGGTGAGCCGGCAAAATATGGATGCGCTCAAAAATTCAGCGGCCGTTATAGTAAACACGATAGGTAGTGGGCGGGTGATAAATATCGATAGCAATCCAAATTTCAGGGCCTTTTGGTTAGGCAGTATGAAGTTGATGTTGAACGCTATCTTTTTTGGCCAAATCATTGACGCAGGCAGTGGCCGGGCAGAATAAAGGTGTATTCCAAAGGACAGATACCTCGCTGTGTAAGGCAGTTTTTTCATCTCTGATTATAGAAAAATTGGAACAGCTGCGCCGGGGTAGGGATCAGATACCAAATTGCAGCAGGTGATGATTGAAATGTTTCCAGGCCAGCCTCCCCCAATCTTTATCGCTCATTTTTCCAAAAAACGGATGGGGTGCAAAATCAGTGGCCATTACAAATTCATTGATACGCATTAGGAGTAAATGTTTATCACTTTCAAAATCGGTGACCAGGGCGCCCTTTTTTAGTGCATCCATTTCAACGGGCGTTACCTCCCTCCCTTTTCGCCAGGGTAAAAGATATAGCGCCAACTGCCTGCCCAGCATGGTTCTCAACAATACCAGCCCTTGCGCAGGGGCAGGTTTATTACCCAGTGCAATATCCAATTGATCCTTAAGGTGAACTACCATCTGGTGAATATCCATTTTACCCCATTGTCGTTCTGATAATGGGGATATCGTATGGCATCTTTTAATTATCGCTTCACAATCCTGCTGATTGAACAAATTCTCCATGGTATAACTTTATCCTCAGCAATGCTGACTTATTTTAGAATAAATTATTAGGGGTAACAAACAGCGTAAGCATCCGCAGGCTAATGACATAGTGATTCAGAGCAAGAGGTACAATACTGAATAATTTTCTAAAGTAGCATTTTTATTAATACCTGTAGTAATTTTTTTATAAAAAATTTAACAATTGCACCTGAAGGCTGGGTCAGTTATGTGGATATATTGTCATTTAATGACTACTTTGATACATCTCATTTTAGTTGAATTACTATCCCCCGGCAATTGTCGCCCGGCTAAGAACTCTTTCCACCTTATGATAAAAGTTTTTCGTTATTGCGAACTGCCACCCCGTTTTAGGTTGGATAGGATGGCTTCAATAATCGCCATCCTTCACCTTCGGTTATTTCATCAGCCATTGTAACAACTTCAGTTTCCCCTTAAAAGGCGGGTACCTTGCTGCAGGGTCAAACCAGGTGGGCGTTTTCATCACGCCTTTTTTATGACTAAACGTGTCAAAGGAAAATTTGCCGCGGTAATTGCCGCTGCCACTAAGCCCTCTTCCTCCAAAGGGCAGGTGATGGTTGGTTAAATGCAGGGCTGCATTGTTGATACATCCGCCACCAAAGGGAATGGCATTGATCCATTCATTGGCCTTTTGCTTGTCTGAACTAAATACATACAATGCCAATGGGTTTTTATTTCGAGCAATAATCGATTTTGCTTCCGCGGGAGTAGTGTAAGTGAGCATTGGCAGGATGGGGCCGAATATCTCTTCGTTCATCACTGGTGAGTCCAGGGCTATTTCATCCATTAGGGTTGGTGCTATGTAAAGGTTATCCCGATGAGTGTTTCCGCCGGTTAACACATTGCCCTGCTGTAGATAGCCCACCAATCGGTCGAATTGCCGGGTATTGATGATACGGCCATATTCATCGCTCTGTGCGGCATCGCTGCCAAAAAAATCCTGCAGCGCTTTCTTGAGAGCGTTTACCAGTTGCTCCTTAACGGAATGATGCACCAGCAGGTAATCGGGCGCCACACACATCTGGCCGGCGTTTGAAAATTTTGTCATGGCAATTCGTTTAGCGGATACCGTTATGTCCGCATCCCCCGTTACAATACAAGGACTTTTTCCGCCGAGTTCAAGTGTAACCGGAACCAGCTTAGCCGCCGCGAGCTGGTATATGATCTTGCCTACGGTGGTGCTGCCGGTGTAAAAAACATGGTCAAATGCAAAGTCGTTCATCATTGCAGGAATCACCGCCGCTCCTTCTCCTGCTACCACCTGCACATATTGCTTTTCAAATATAGCTTCGATGATGTTGTTGATCACCGCCCCGGTAGCAGGTGCAAATTCTGAGGGTTTCAATACTACACAGTTGCCTGCCGCTATGGCCCCTACCATGGGGGTAAGTAATAAATGCAGCGGGTAATTCCAGGGACCAATTATCAATACTACCCCAAGGGGTTCAGTAATGATATAACTGGAGGAAGGCAAATTAAGTAAATTGGTGGCTACTTTTTGGGGGCGCATCCAGCTGCGCAGGTGTTTTAAAGCATGACTGATAGTCGACAATAAAAAACCGGTTTCTGTTACCCAGGTTTCTTCAGGACTTTTCTTTAGGTCGGTATACAGTGCGGCCTGGATGGCGGGCGAATGAAGGGTTATAGCGTTTTTAAGCAACAACAACTGCTTTTTCCTGAATTCATAAGTTTGGGTAACGCCGCTGTCAAAATATTGTCGCATTACTGAAAGCTGGTTGGTATCTTCCATCCTGGTAATTTTGCAGCAAGATAGTTAATCAGATTTGCATGACAGATGAGCATTATATGAAGTTGGCACTGCAGGAAGCTGCCAGGGCTTATGCGGAAGGGGAAGTTCCCGTTGGTGCTATACTGGTGTTGAATAACCGCGTCATCGCCCGTGGTTACAACCAGGTAGAAAGGTTGAATGACAGTACGGCCCACGCAGAAATAATTGCATTAACGTCGGCGTTTAGTTCCCTGGGAAGTAAATACCTGCCAGGGGCTACCTTGTATGTTACCTTACAACCCTGCCTCATGTGCAGTGGTGCCCTTTATTGGAGTAAATTAGCAAGGGTAGTGTATGGTGCCACAGACGAGAAAAATGGATACCAGCGTTTTACCGGGCAGCAATCACCCTTTCATCCTAAAACAGTCATCGCTGCAGGCATATTACAACAGGAGTGCGGCCAACTGATGAAGGATTTTTTTAAAGAGCGGCGATAAGCACAGTGGGATTTACCTGCACCTATTGTATCACCAGTTTTTTCCTGGCAATTTTACCGG
>JBBQOJ010000295.1:0-4891 GCA_038330815.1 Chitinophagales bacterium
ATTGATTTTGGAGGCGGTGTTACCTCTATAAATGATGTGAGTAATATTTTTAATGCAGGTGCCGCCATGGTTACCATTGGCAGCCTTGCAGTAAAACAGCCAGAAACGCTGGAAGAATGGCTGATGGAGTTTGGCAACGACCGGTTTATGGTGGGTGCTGATGTACTGGAGGGGAAAATAAAAATTAGTGGATGGTTGGAGGATACTGGCGTAGACGTGTTTAAGTTTATCGGCCGGATTTTGAGCCTTGGCGTTACCAACATATTCTGTACCGACATTTCAAAGGATGGCGCAATGGAAGGCCCGTCCATCAACCTGTATAAAAAAATTATGGAAGAACATCCGGAAGTGAATTTGATTGCGAGTGGCGGCGTCAGCAACCTGGAGGAAGTGATGCAACTTCAAGCCATTGGATGTAGCGGGGCCATTATCGGTAAAGCCATTTATGAAGGAAAAGTGCCCTTAAATCCGTTTTCGGAAAACAAGAGCGATTATACTTATTACAGTTAAGTAACAAATTCACCATGCAACCATCAATTCCCGGAAACGACGCGCCGCCTGCCGCACCAACCACTTCAGTCGCCAGGGGCCTTACCAAAAGAATTATTCCCTGCCTGGATATCAGGGATGGAAGAACCGTAAAAGGGATCAACTTTGAAAATATACGCGACGCCGGCGACCCGGTGGAACTTGCCATCGCTTACTCCGCCGCAGGAGCCGATGAACTGGTTTTCCTGGATATTACCGCTACCATCGAAAAAAGAAAAACCCTCGCAGAACTGGTTAAGCGGGTTGCCGCTAACATCAATATCCCGTTTACTGTTGGTGGGGGTATCAGCACGGTGGCGGATGTTTCGCTACTGTTACAAAACGGTGCGGATAAGGTTTCTGTAAATACATCCGCTTTTAAAAACCCATCGTTATTGAAAGACCTGAGCAATGAATTTGGAAGCCAGTGCGTGGTGCTGGCCATCGATACCAAAAGAGAAGCCGATGGCAACTGGTATGTTTACCTGGATGGTGGCCGTACCAAAACCAACACCATTACCCTCGATTGGGCCAGGCAGGCAGTCAGCCTGGGTGCTGGTGAAATTTTACTAACGTCAATGAATAACGATGGCACAAAAAATGGGTTTGCCATCGACATTACCGCCACTTTATCTAATGCCTTACCCGTTCCCGTTATTGCCTCGGGTGGCGCAGGTAACATGCAACACTTTAAAGAAGTATTTGAAAATGGCCAGGCAGACGCAGCCCTGGCGGCAAGTATTTTTCATTACAAGGAAATTGAAATTCCCCTCCTGAAACAATACCTGGCAGCACAACACATTAGGGTACGGCATTCCACTATTTAATTTACAAATTATCCTTACATGACAATCGATTTTGCAAAATACACAGATGGCCTTGTGCCTGCCATCATACAGGACGCCCAAACGTTTAAAGTACTGATGCTGGGTTTTATGAATGAAGCGGCGTTAGCTAAAACCAGGGAGTTGCAACAGGTAACTTTTTTCAGCAGGAGCAAAAACCGGCTATGGACCAAAGGAGAGGAGAGCGGTAATTATTTATTGTTGGTGGATATACAAACCGATTGCGATAATGATACCCTTTTGGTGAAGGTGAATCCTGTTGGCCCCGTTTGCCATACCGGTGCCGACACCTGTTGGGGTGAAGTAAATACCAACAACAATTTTTTATTTCAATTGGAAGAAATTATCAGGGATAGAAAAAATAATCCTTCCGAAAAATCCTATACCAGTTCCCTGTTTGAAAAAGGCATTAATAAAATCGCACAGAAAGTAGGGGAGGAAGCGGTAGAACTCGTGATTGAGGCAAAAGACAACGATGCCGGTTTGTTTAAAAATGAAGCCGCCGACCTCCTGTTTCATTATTTAATTTTACTGCAGGCAAAGGGACATCGCCTTAGTGAAATACAGGACATACTCATCAGCCGGCATAAAAAAAAATAAGCAACCGGTAAATACAGGCTGGCGGAAAAGGTTGCTTCAATCTACATCAACTTTCTTTTTTGTGCCATATATTCCTCCTGCGTGATAGCGCCCTTTTGTAACAGGTCGAATAATTTGTGCAGTTCATCCGCTACCAGGAGCGGGGAGGGGGGATGAGTAATAATATGGGTGGCGGAAATGGCCTTTGCCAACTGCCTGGCCTGGTTGCTTACCTGGAATTTTTTGTATTCTTCCTGTGCCTGGGTAATGGTATCCTTTAATAATTTCGGGTGATGAATCAACTCGTACGTGGTTTCCCCCATCTCAGCCGCAGTTTGAATATCTACGTCTCCAAAGCCAAAAATCCTTCCCCAGATACTTTGTTCGTATTCTACATTGTTAATTTTATCAAGCGGACTTTCTTTTGAATACCGACTAAAAAAGCCGCTTTCATCCACCACCCGCAGGTTGGTAACGCACCATAAATTACTCTTATAATTCAGGTATTCGTATACCGGGTAAACCGCCACCGCAAGGGTAATGATGAAGCCCGTAGTTTCCGCGAGCCAGATCAACAGGATGGCAGCAATCAACCATACAAAAATGGGCAATACCAGTCTAACCCAGTGCTGGCGGGTAATCAACAATATTCTTTCCTCTTTTTTAAGCTCGGTTCTCATGTGCTTTTTTGGGATGGTTCCTGCATTCACTATAGCAGGAACAGTGGTGGTTTAGAATTTAAAAATAAGCATTCATCCGGTGAATAGATAAATATTTTGTTGAAAGGAGCTGCGGGCAACCCAATGCTCATTAAGCGGTTTGGTGTAATTATTGGCCGGGCATTTTAGCGGCGATTAGGCTGCGGTGGCGTCGCACTCTTCAGCTAAACAAATCAATGGAGCCAAATAGGGATGTAAACTAACCGGAAGGGACTACCCAGTGTAGGATGGAAGTTGAAACAGCAGGCTGCCAGCAAATATTCAATGGCCTCCTGCCTGCAGCATCCGGTATCCAGTGTCATTTGCTTATTTTTACCGCCTATATTAAATTTTATGACGCCTGAAAGAAACGAGCGGCTGACGGCCATTTTAAATATGCGGCAACCCGACCTGACGGTTGTGTTGGAAAATGTATTCGATCCACACAATATATCAGCGGTTATGCGTACCTGTGATGCCGTAGGTATCCAGGATGTTTATATACTCAACCACCGCATACCGCCTCACCGCAAATGGGGGGAAAAAAGCAGTTCCAGTGCTGCTAAATGGCTCACCATTCACCAGTTTACAGATGCAGCGGCTTGTTTTACCCAACTCCGTAAAAGATATAAAAAAATTTACACCACCCACCTGGGTTCAAACGCGGTAGGGCTGCACTCCCTCGATTTAACAGAACCGGTGGCCCTGGTTTTTGGGAATGAACACAGTGGCGTGAGTGACGAAATAATCGCCCTGGCAGATGGTAATTTTATTATCCCACAAGTGGGTATTATAAAATCGCTGAATATATCGGTAGCGTGCGCCGTAACGTTGTATGAGGCCTTCCGCCAAAAAAAACTGGCCGGCCACTATCTTCAGCCCAAAATGGAAGGGGCACAATTGCAAACAATAAAAAAAGTTTGGGGATTTTTAGAGTAGTAGCCCCGCTTATCACCTTTCCAAACAATAGCAGGGAAATAGCTTAATGCACCCACGGTAACCCTCAACCTTTTCCTATATCTTTATCCCTCCAACCTTTTTTTTATGAAGCAATTATATCTCCCTTTTTTTTTCTTTTTTGTATGCAGTGCCTTGAACGCACAAAGTAAAAAAGCCCTCGACCATTCCGTGTATGATAACTGGAAGAGTGCCGGCGAACGAATGATAAGTAACGATGGAAAATTTATCGTTTATACCATCAATCCCCAGGAGGGTGATGGCGAACTGGTAATTCAAAATGTAGCAACCCGGTATAAAAAGGTAATTGCAAGAGGCAATGGTGCCGTGATCAGCAATGACAGCAGGTATGTGTTTTTTAAAATTAAACCCTTTTACCAGGATACCCGCCAGGCTAAAATAAAAAAAAAGAAAGCCGATGACCTGCCAAAAGATAGCCTGGGAATTGTAGAACTGGGTAAAGACAGTGTGTTGAAAATAGCCAGGGTAAAAGCCTTTAAAGTTCCGGAAAAAGGGGCCGGCTTTATTGCCTACCACCTGGATAAACCGATCCCTGACTCTACCCGCAGAAAAAATTTACCCGATTCGCAAAAAATAAGATTAGACCTGCTGGTAAAACTGGCAGATTCCGTCATCCGCAAATCGATTGACGCTATCAAGGGGAATATTGAAAAGGAAGAAGTGATTTCTGCCGCTCAAAAAGCGGCCCGCGAAATTATAAAAAAGGGTAGTGATGACATAGCAGCGGAAGCAGGACGTACGTATGAAGATGCCGAAGGGGATGACGCCGCACCTGGGGCCAGTACGGAGGGAACCGACCTGGTGATTCGCCCCATGCCTGGAGATAGTAGTAAAATTTTTAAATTGGTAAATGAATTTTATTTTGATAAAAAAGGTAACCGGTTATTGATAGAAACTTCTAAAAGTGCGAAAGACTCCAATAGTAAATCAATGGTGCTATGGTATCATTTGGCATCCGGCAAAACTGATACTATCTTAAAAGGGTGTAACGACTGCACAGGATATACCATGGACGAAGCAGGCAACCAACTGGCCTTTGCGGCCGAAAGAGATAGCAGCACAAAGGCACTGCAAAAATATTATAAGCTTTGGTACTACCAGCCCGGCCAGGATAGTGCCAGGATACTGGCCGACAAAAATACCGTGGGAATGCAGTTAGGCAACACCGTTAGTGAACATGGCAACATTAGCTTTAGCAAGGATGGTAAGAAACTTTTCTTTGGTGTTGCCACCATCAAACCCGCAAAGGATACCAACCTGGTA
>JBBQOJ010000296.1:0-4882 GCA_038330815.1 Chitinophagales bacterium
GCCTTCCTTTATTGTAAAGCTGATACAATATGCCAACGATCATGGCATATTGGTAAACGATTCCTCCGTGAAAAAGGCCATCTGTATCGGCGAAAATATCCGCAATACCAATTTCTCACTCAATATGCTCGGGAAAAAAATTACAGAGGCCTGGAACATACAATTGTATTCTACCTATGCTTCCACAGAAATGCAGACGGCTTTTACCGAATGCAGCGAAGGAAGGGGAGGGCACCATCAACCCGAATTATTGATCGTTGAATTATTGGATGATAATAACCAGCCTGTGCCGCCGGGTACACCGGGCGAAGTAACCATCACCACCCTTGGTGTGGAAGGGATGCCCTTGCTCCGCTATAAAACCGGTGATATTTGCCACTATTTTACCGGGCCCTGCAACTGTGGCCGAACCTCTCTTCGTTTGTCGCCTGTGGTGGGGCGAAAAAAGCAGATGATCAAGTACAAGGGGACCACGCTTTACCCACCTGCCCTGTTTGACTTGTTGCACGAAATGGAAGATGTGAAGGATTATGTAGCCGAAGTTTACCTGAATGATATTGGGTTAGACGAAGTATTGTTGCACTTACTGCCCGCCAATCAAACAGATGAAACAGATCGGAAAATCAGGGCCTACCTGCAGGCCAAATTAAGGGTGAGCCCCCATATCCGCTATGTAACTGCTGAAGCCATTCAAAAAATGCAGTTCCCCGAAGCGGGAAGAAAGGCCGTACGGTTTATTGACCGGCGAAATGGGTAGTGATAGGGCCGGAAATTTGCCAGGGTGTTTGCGCCTCAGTTTAGCGATGCAGGAATGGGGGATGGTTGTTTATCAGGTGCACTTTGAATTACAAGGTTGCCAACAGGCATCGCCATCAATTAATATTACTGTGTAAAGTAGAAGAGGTACAAAAAACCATCCCCGTGTGAGACACTGTGTCTCACACGGGGATGGAGCATGTTATACTACATTTTTTTGCTAATCATCTTACCCAGGGCCTTTCCTGCATCAGCATAAGCTTCTGCCAGGCGCTGACCGGTATCAAAATCATATCCTCCAAAAGTACGTCCCAGTGCATCATCCACCGTAATCAGCGCCACCACTTTTGATTTATCGGCTGTTTCTACAATTACCGCATCGGCATCTATTTTTGCATTCTTACGCACAATGCCGATGTTAAAGCCCGGTTCCGTAAATTTTGTTTTGAAGATGATGGTGTATTTGGCTGTCTTACTTTCCGATAAGCCGCTGGCCTTGGTAAACAATTCAATGAATTTTGGCTCAAACCTCGAGTGGCGGTCGGCTACCCAGCTTTTGGCCCAATTGTCGCCCCGGCCAGCTTCTTTTTTGTTGTATTCCTCGGTTTTCTTTTCGAGGTATTCCTTTTCCGTATCAAACTTGCCAACCGACATAGGATCGTAGGTAAATTCAAAATTGATGGAGGTTTGGCCCTTCAACATGGCCAGGTCGCCTTCTGTTAACTTTAAACGTTGTGCCTGCAGGGAGTTTACTCCCAACGCCAGCATAGCCAGTAGCAGGCTACTTACTAAAAATTTCATTGTTGCTTTTTTTTAAAGGGTTAAAAATCGGGGTCAAGATAAATTATAAATCAATAAGGGAAAAAAATATATTGCCCGTATATCGACAAAAAGCTGGTAGCCCCTGGCAACGGCGGCCCGCCTTATATATCTGCTTTGAGTAGATAGACCGGGATACTTTAGGTTGCGGATAGGCCCCACCTACAGCCAGGTGTTTTGACTAATTGTGATCAATCTCCGCCAGGTATTTTTACACCACGTTGATGTTGAAAAGGTCTTTTAACAGTTTTCTGGTAACCGCCTTTTTAAGGCCCATTTTCCCGGTGAACTAAATAATTAAAATCTGGCATCTTTCATTTATTTTTGACCACTTTAAAATAAATAATTGATTGATAAATAAAACTGGTACATGATACAAGTAGGTGACAGTGCCCTGGCGCTGGAGGATTTTGCAGAAATTTTGTTTAAGAATAAGGGCGTGGCAATTGATTCGGCGGCTATTGAAAAAGTTGATTTGAATTTTCGCTTTCTTCAACAGTTCTCTTCCAATAAGCTGATTTATGGTATCAACACCGGCTTCGGCCCTATGGCTCAATATAAAGTAAGTGAAGAAAACCTGCTGCAACTTCAGTACAACCTTATCCGTAGCCACAGTTCGGGTGGCGGTAGCCTGATGGCTCCCTTACTGGTAAAGGCGATTATGATTGCCCGGTTAAATAGCCTGGTGCAGGCCTATTCCGGTGTGCATGTAGAAGTGATTGACCTGTTAAAAGAATTGATTAATCAAAACGTTGCTCCCTGTATTTACGAGCATGGTGGTGTAGGGGCCAGCGGCGACCTGGTGCAATTAGCCCACCTCGCGCTGGTGCTCATCGGTGAAGGAGAGGTATTGTATGAAGGGGAAATTCATCCAACAAAGGATATTTTTCAGCGGTTGGGCATTACTCCACTCGCCATCCATATCCGCGAGGGGCTGGCCATCCTTAATGGCACCTCTGCCATGACCGGTATTGGGATGGTGAATATTATACAGGCCCAGAAGCTATTGGAATGGTCGGTGGTATTGTCGGCCATGATCAACGAAATAGTACAGGCATTTGATGACCATTATTCTTTCGAATTAAATATTGTAAAAAAACACCGGGGGCAAAATAAAATTGCCGCTATGTTGCGCGAGATATTAAAGGATAGTAAAATGATCCGCGACCGGTCGGAACATTTATATAATCCCGATAACCTCGACCAGGAAATATTCCAGGACAAAGTGCAGGAGTACTATTCGCTGCGATGTGTAACCCAGGTACTCGGGCCTATTTATGATACCATTGCCCAGGCGGGTAAGGTGGTGGTGGATGAGCTGAATTCGGTGAATGATAACCCCGTTATAGATCACCAGAATGGCAATATTTTTCATGGAGGCAATTTCCATGGCGATTATGTTTCGCTCGAAATGGATAAACTGAAAATTGCGATCACCAAGTTGTCGATGCTTTCGGAAAGGCAGTTGAATTACCTGCTAAATGAAAAACTGAATCAAAAATTCCCTCCCTTTGTTAACCTTGGGGTGTTGGGATTTAATTTTGGTATGCAGGGCATGCAGTTTACAGCTACTTCTACGGTGGCTGAAAACCAAACCCTTTCTTTCCCGATGTATGTACACAGCATACCCAATAACAACGATAACCAGGATATTGTGAGCATGGGGTGCAATGCGGCCCTGCTCGCCAAAAAAGTGATTGATAACTCGTTTGAAGTGTTGGCTATACAGATGATGACCGTATTGCAGGCAATCGACTACCTGGGGTGTGTGGACAAGCTATCGCCTACCACCAACAAAGTGTACCACACCATCCGGACGATCTTTCCAAAGTTTATTGAAGACCTGCCAAAATATAAGGACCTGGAACGAATAAAACGTTATTTCGAAAAATCTGATCCCATCATCCCATTCTCTTCCGGGCAGATTCCAGAGTAGGGCCGGAAGCAACGGCAAACATCATTTTTTTTATCAACTATTTGAATTTAATACAATGAAATGTGCTTTAGTTACCGGAGGATCAAGAGGCATTGGCCGCGCAGTTTGCAGCAAGATGGCCGCTATGGGGTACTATGTAATTATAAATTATAAAAGCAATGAGGCCGAGGCCACCAATACCCTGCAGGTCATTCGCCAGGGGGGCGGTGATGGAGAGTTGCTGAAGTTTGACGTTGCCAGCAGGGAAGCCGTGAAATTGGTATTGGGCGGCTGGATGGAAAGTCAAACCGAAAAATACATAGAGGTATTGGTGAACAATGCCGGTATTAAAGACGATGGATTAATGATCTGGATGACAGATGAGCAGTGGGATAAGGTTCTTCATACCAGCCTGGATGGTTTTTTCTTTGTCACCCGCCAGGTGTTAAACAGCATGCTGCTTAAACGCTACGGTCGCATTGTAAACGTGGTATCCCTTTCTGGTTTAAAGGGGATGGCCGGGCAAACCAATTATTCGGCTGCAAAAGCGGGTGTAATAGGCGCTACCAAGGCGCTGGCACAGGAGGTGGCCAAAAGAGGGGTAACGGTGAATGCCGTGGCCCCCGGCTTTATAAAAACGGATATGACGGAGGGTCTTGATGAAAATGAACTTAAGGCAATGATCCCGGTGAAACGTTTCGGGCTGCCGGAAGAAGTGGCCCATGCCGTAGGGTTTTTGGTTTCTCCCCAGTCGGCCTATATTACGGCCGAAGTTATTTCGGTAAATGGCGGTTTATATTCCTGATACAACATAGCCTGGCAGCTGCTACCTAAATAAATTTGCAATCCTGTGGAATTACTTTAACTAAAATTGTTGAAGAAGATTCGAAGAAATAACGCCCAACCTAAATTTTATTGTAAATTACTATTCGTTGCAGTCGCTTAGGGTATAAAAAAACGATGCAATGGTGGGAGGAGCGTAGTGCTACTTTAATGTAATCAAGCAATAGCGGTATTGCAAAGAGATTGCAGAAGAATGCCCGCCCTTCGGTGATAAACGCCCGGAAAATTCCACCATTTAACGGAAGCCTCATTGTATTGAAGGAGTTTGCTCATTTTAAATCAACATTTTAAACGGCTCATTCAACAATATATCAACCATTATTACAGTTGATACATTTTTGGTTGAGGGTTGGGGGTTGAAGGTTGATGGTTGAGGGTTGAAGGTTGATGGTTGAAGGTTGGGAGTTGAGGGTTGAGGGTTGGGGGTTGAGGGTTGAAGGTTGATGGTTGGGAGTTGAGGGTTGAGGGTTGAAGGTTGATGGTTGGGGGTTGAGGGTTGAAGGTTGGGAGTTGAAGGTTGAAGGTTGATGGTTGGGGGTTGAGATTGAG
>JBBQOJ010000297.1:0-4877 GCA_038330815.1 Chitinophagales bacterium
GCCCACCGGCAATTGCGAGGTGTTAATTTCTTCGGTAGAACTGGTCATCCTTTTTGATAATACCAGCCTGCCGGAAGCATCATACAATTCAATTGTTGTTGGGCCATTAATAAATAGGGAGGTCGCAATTTGCAGGTAGGCATTGGCTGGATTGGGAAGCACCACAAGGCTGGCCTGGGTGGGTTTATTATGTAATAATACAATCCTGCTGTAAACATAACTGCCATCATTATCTACTTGCCGGATGCGGTAATACAACCTGCCCGCAGGAATTTGCTGGTGCGTAAATTGAAATACAGCCTGGTTGGCGTTGGTAATGGCAATGTTGGTGATTGTTGTCCAGTTGGTGCCATTGGTGCTAAATTCTAATTCAAATCTTTCTGCGTTTACAGTGGGGGTAGCTACCACCCACAAAAGGCTGGCGGTATTTTTATTAAGCAGGTTACCCGCCACGCTGATGAATCGAACGGGTAGTACACCAAAATTAAATGGGGTTGGGATATTCTCGTCTTTTTCCCCTGCGTTGCCATTGTTGTTGGGATCAACGACCGCCTCTGTGCCATTATTAGAGGAGTCTGCAACATTAATCAGGCTGGTATTCCCGGCATTGCCAATGGAACCCCTGCCAATGGCGGAGTTGAGGTAGGTGGTGGCGGCATTGAGATTGGTCACCCTGCATTGAATTAATACCTTAAAAAAGTAATCGGTATTGTTGAGGGTTTGGTTCGGCAAATTTTGTGCGGCACCCAGCAGGTTGATATTGGTAATGCCATTGTAAAAGGCGTTAAGTCGAAGTGCACCCGCATTGGCCCCGGCCACGAATGAAGTGGTTACATTGGAAACATTGGCCGCGCCGAATACCGACCCGAGATCGTCGGTAACATTGATATTATTGATGATGGTATTGCCGATATTTTTTACAAATACTTCATAGGTTAGATCAGCGGTATTGTCATTTATCTTCACCGCATTCACTAGTTGTTTGGTAACACCAGGGGAAGGGGTGAAACTGGTATTGTCAATTGGGCCCTGTGCTACCTGGAAGGGCTTTTGCTGTCCCAATGTATTAGTGCTGATATTGTAGTCAAAATAATAGCAGGAGCTGGAAAAATCAATGCCGGTTATTTCCAGCTGGCCATTGAGGAAGGCAATGCCATAACAATTTTGCGGCATAGTTTGTAAAAAGCTGGCGTTGGCATTACCCGCGGTACTGCTATAATTTAAAATTTCGTATAGCCGGGAGGGTGAGCTGCCCAGGGTGGCAAACATGCGGCCATTTGGTAAAATGGTAAGGTCGCCACTACTGATGCTGGTAGGGAAACTGCCTGCCGGGAATTGCAACACCCGTGTATTAATGACGGTGCCGGTGGCCACATCAAATTTGTCCATATTGCAACGGCCGGTGGTTGGATTATAATTTGAAAAAGACCATAAGTCGCCATTGTTATCAAACTCAAAATTATTCGACACGTAACTATAAGAATAGGTAGGGGCAACCGGTATCACCGGGCAGGCAATATTCAGGGGCAAGCCCATGTCCAATACCCATATTTTGGTGTCAATACCACTTCTTACATCCGCCACGTATATTTTATTGCTGCGGGGATTGTAGGCAATAAACACGCTGAAGAAATCCGGGAGTTGTGCCGTAAGGCCACAATTAGCCAATAGGCCAGGGTTGGCTCCCAGGGGATTATTGATTAGTGAAAAAGCAGGCGCAGTGGTAGTATAGCAATTAGTGCTGCCAAAATTTACCAGTACAGAGTTTTGGGCAGTACTGATTATATACCCGGTTATGCAACACAACAAGAGCAGCAGTCTGCGATTAAAAATTATTTTCATGCGGGAATTATATTTTTAATTAATACGGTAACGGTTGATGTAGGGTTTGCTGTTCTTGTAGGAAAAATGGATTGGTTTACTACTGCGGGGGAGGTATTAATAGTTGGCCCTGCAATTAAATGGGTGGGTAAATATACCTTTTTATTATTACAAATACCTGCCCATGGTGGCGGGTGTGGTAGCATTTATTAAAGGCTCTTACCGGCCTTGCAGGCAATTATTCTGTATGACTATGGTACCGGGCAGGTCAACTACCCGCAAAAGCTGGTTTACTGAAAATAGCTAATCGCACTAAACCATTTACAATCCTAAAAAGCAACAGTAAAAAAAAAGGCAACCTCGCTAAAGGGGTTGCCTTGTATAAGTTGATAATCAAATAATGCTAATTTTTTTTCTTCTCAAACAGGTCCTTCTTGTCTACCACTTTTACCTTGTCTTTTTCCTTCAATAATTTGCTTACTACATCGTAGGGGCCGGTAACTACTTCTTCCCCTTCCTTTAAACCTTCGGTTATTTCAATGTAGTTGATATCCTGGATGGCTGTTTTTACCCTAACCTTTTTTACGAGGGCGTCGGTGCCCAACACAAATACCACTACTTCCAGGTCATCAGCTGATATCGCGGCTTTTTCGATGACTTTATCATCGCTTACCTTTTTATTGCTGCCAGGCAGGCTGTCATTGATATCGCGGGTGGTAACCGCATTGATGGGTACACTCAACACATTGAAATGTGTTTTGGTTTGGATATCGGCACTGGCACTCATTCCGGGCCGGAAAGGGTAAGCGCCTCTTCCCAGCAAGTCGCTATAACTCTCGGGTAGTAACCGCACATACACCTTATAGTTAGTAACATCCGTGCTGGTATTTGCAAGGGCAGTTTGGGTAGCTGCCCCATTGTTGCTACTGGCAATTTGCGTTACCAGGCCTCTAAATTTCCTGTCGCTGTAAGCATCTACCGTTACAATGGCGCTGTCTCCCAAATGCACTTTCGGTATATCACTCTCGCTTACATCCACCCTGATTTCAATTTTTGCCATGTCGGCAATGCGCAACATCTCTGTACCCGACATGAGGTTGCTGCCCACCACCCGTTCGCCTTTCTTTACATTCAGCAGGCTTACCACCCCATTCATGGGTGCAATCACCGCAGTACGACTCAAATCGGTATTGGCTTTGGCAAGGTTGGCCTGGGCACTTTGCACAGCAGCCATTCCTCCGCGTATTCCCTGCTTGGCAGCATTGTAATTGGCCTTTGCACTTTTGAAGTTGGATTCGGCCAGGTTAAACTCATTGCGGCTGATTACTTTTTCATCAAATAACTGCTTCTGCATTTCGTAGGTTTTTTGCGACTGGTCCAACTGCGCCTGTAGTGCGTCTAAGGATGCCTGTGAGTTGGCTACCTGTGCCTGGCTTTGCGCTACCCCACTCGCTGCCTGGGTGGCCTGGATGCTATAAATATCTGCATAAATACGCGCTACTACCTGTCCCTTTTTAACACTGTCGCCTTCCTGTACCGTCAATTCGGTAATTTCACCACTAATATCCGGGCTTACTTTCACCTCCACCTCAGGGTATATCTTACCACTGGCATTTACAATTTCGATGATGGTGCGTTTTTGTACTTTTTCAGCTGTTACTTTGGTGCCCTCTTTTTCGCCAAAAACGCCGGTTAATTTTAATATTACCATGGTCACTATCAATATCGCCAGTCCGGCTAATATCCATTTTACTTTTTTGCTCATTGTGTGGTCGGTTTGTTATTTTGAGTTGGTATTATTGTCTTAGGCCTGGTATATTGGTGGATGGTGGGGAGTCAGCCCTTTATGAGCGGTTACAATTTCAACCCCTGCCCCCTATAAAATTCCAATACTTTCATCTTAAATACAAAATCGAATTGGTTCAATACATTTTCCAGCTTGGCCCTAAACAAATTATTCTGGTTGGTTATCAATTCAAAGGTGCTTAACATACCTACCTCGTATCGTTTTTGGGCAAAGTCGTAGGTACGTTGGGAGGCGGATACACTTTTTTCACTGGCATTAAATTTTTCAAGGGCAACGGTGGCTGCATTGTAGGCCTGGTAAATATCCTGTTTAATTTGTTGATTTTCTGCGAATTGTTGCAGCTCCGCTGATTTTATGTCATAGAGACTACGCCGGTAATTGGTCTTTAACTGGGCTCCGTTGAATATCGGTACCGACAATCCAATACCCACCTGCTGCCGGAAATTATTGGACAATTGCGTAAAGAAAGAGGTACCCCTTTCGCCCACAATCGCAAAGTTGGGGTTATTCACTTTGTAAATGGTACCACCAATATCAATTTGAGGACTCAACAGGGTGCTACTAAAAGTACCGGTGGGTAAAAAAATGGGCGTTTTTCTATTGATAAAATTGCTGTTTAATCCACCAAAGGCAGTTATGGATGGATACATATCCCCTTTAGCAGCTTCTGCTCTTTTCTGCGCCGCCTTCAGCCTGAATTCGTTTAGCCGTTGCTGTGGCAGGTTTTTCATTGCCAGGGCAAAGACCGCATCGGGTTGCAGGTCGGCAATTTTTTCGACTGGTATCGATTCAATCGGTGGTACATCAACATCAAATGGCGCCGCTGCATCAATATTCATATTTGATTTTAATACCAATATGTTTTGTGCTACAGCGCCCATTGCGCTGATATAATTGGCACTGTCACGCGCTTCCTGGGCTTCCAGCTCAGCTGCATTTAATTCCGGCAACGAGCCGGCGTTTACCAATTTGCGGGTATAGTTTAATTGTGCCTGGGTTTGCTTAAGTTGCACCCGGGCAATATTCTCCTGTTCTTTCGATAATAATATTTGCAGGTAATTGTTGGCTACCGTCAATGCAAGGTCGTTCCTTAGTTTGTCGGCACTGGCTTTGGCCGCCTGGAAGTCCCATTCGTTGGCAAGAATGCTATTTCTTTTACTAAACCAGTTGAAGATATCGGCACTGCTTTGGAGTTGCAAACCCGCATTTAAAAAACTTTGGGTGATCAGGCTAAAGGAGGTAGGATCCT
>JBBQOJ010000298.1:0-4873 GCA_038330815.1 Chitinophagales bacterium
TGGCTTTAAGGTATTGCCACATTCGGGGTGTTTTAAAGATCCGGTATTATTTACAGATGCCACCAAACAGGTTGGCACTGCCGCCATTGTTAAATGGGAGTGGGATTTCGGCGATGGTAAAACCATCACCCTTGCTTCGGGTGGCAGTACGTCCTATACCTATAGCCGGCCGGGGTATTATTATGTCCGGTTAAAAGTAACCGATGCGGATGGTTGTACCAATCAAACAGATTACTATTTGCACTATATCACTGTTGATGGCCCAAAAGCAGATTTCACCGCCTCAGCGCTCATCGTTCCACCCAATACCACCGTGTATTTCAATAATACCTCCTCTTTTTACAACTACTATTATAATTCCTCGCTGCGATGGATATTCAGTGATAGCAGCACTTCCACGAATCAGAACACGGCTTTCACCTTTACAACGGAGGGCACCTACCTGGTACAACTGGTGACCAAAAATCAGTTAACCGGTTGCACCGATACGGCGAAGAAAACTATCACGGTGCGCAAGGTGAACAGTGCCTTCACATTTAAGCTCGCCTACATTAACAACAACGCCTGCCCACCAGTGATAGTTACGTTCACCAGTATTTCTACCAATGCGGCGCGCCTTTCCTGGGATTTTGGCGACGGTGGCGTTGCCGGCGACCAAAAAGTGGTATCCCACACCTATAATAAGCCCGGCATGTACCGGGTGGTGCATTATAGTTATGATAGTAATACCGGGGTAGACAGCACGGAAGATTTTATTGAGATAAAGGGGCCTTATGCCTTGTTAAAGGCCGATGCCTTTACAGGTTGCAATTCATTGCAGGTAAAACTAACGGCCGAAGTGCGGTATGCCAATAATTATACCTGGGATTTCGGCGACGGCACCGTAGTGCCTACCACAGATACCTTTGCGGTACACAACTATTTAACCCCTGGTATTTATGTGCCCGCCCTGATATTAAAAGACGCCGGTGGTTGCACCGCAACGTCGGAATTACCCGATAAAATTATTGTTGATTCGCTGTCTGCTGGTTTTACCCTAACGCCCGGTATTATCTGCGATTCGGCATTCAGCAGTTTTACTGCGCAGGCAAAAAGTTTGTCGGGACTCCAATTACAGGCACCCCTACAATATTCCTGGCGAATAAAGCAAGGTGGTAATACCGATACACTCACAGGAAACCCTGCCAGTTATTTTTTCAATACCCTGGGTAACCACTCCGTAACACTTCGGATAACCACCCCCTATGGATGTGAACGATTGATTACAGATACCGTATTTGTAAAAGCCGGTGTAAATGCTTCCATTACCGGCACTGCTGAATTGTGCCAGGGCAGCAGCACCCTCTTCAGCGGCAATGCAATACCGGCCGGCAATAGCCTACAGTGGAGTTGGTCCTTTGGTAATGGGAATACCGCCACCACCCCGAAACCCATTGCCCAGCAATATAACAATACCGGGGTACACCAGGTACGCCTGGTAGTGAGCAATGGGTTTTGCAGTGACACCGCCTTTCATCCATTGATGGTGAATGCATCTCCGGCAGTCAGCTTTTTACCCACCACACCGTTAGTGTGCGAAGGAAGTAGTATCAGTTTAACAGCAGCGGGAGGGGTTGCTTATCAATGGTCGGCTACCACACCCATTGCCGGCGCCGGTTTCGCGACTATTCAAACAACACCGGTTGCCAGTGCCTATTATTTTGTGAGCGTAACAGATGCGAAAGGCTGCATTAACCACGATTCGGTATTTGTAAAAATGGTGGATTCGGTTCAGTTAACCGCGCCGGCTTCCCTGTTTGCCTGTGCAGGTACTACGGTGCAGCTCAACGTATCGGGTGCAGACAGGTACCGTTGGATCAACACAGTAACCGGGCTTAGCAATACCACCTTGCCCAATCCGACTGCGCTATCGGCCGCAACGGTTACCTATACCGTGGTAGGGAGCGATAACTTCGGTTGTTTTACCGATACTGCCATCGTAAATGTCCGGATCAGCCCCTTGCCCCTCGTGGATGCTGGTGCAGGAGCCGCTTTAATTGCCGGCACGCCTTACCGCTTTACGCCAACCGTTTCCGGCGCAGTTAGTTATACCTGGTCTCCGGCAGACAACCTGGATTGCAGCAATTGCCTTAACCCGCTGAGTAAGCCAACTGCCTCCAGGGTATACACGCTTACTGCTACCAATGCGGATGGGTGTAAGGCAGGCGATACCCTTAGCCTTCAACTGGTTTGCGGAAAAAACCTGGTGTTTATACCGAAGGCATTTTCGCCCAACAACGACCAGTTAAACGACCGGTTTACCATTAATGGTAGCGGGGTAAAAATCATTCGTTCCGTCGTTATCTTTAACCGGTGGGGCAAGGTTGTTTTCGAAAGAAAGAATATCCAGGTGAACGACCGCAACAGTAGTTGGGATGGTTATTACCAGGGAGAACCTATGCCAGTGGGTGCCTATGTGTATGCGGTGCAAACAGAATGTGAAGGCGGCGATGTATTTGAATACCGTGGCAATGTGATGATTGTGCGGTAGGTATATGTTTATGTTATTGTATCCCTGCCAGAAAAAAAAGGAAATGAATTTAATAATCCAGGTAAGTATGAAATACAATCCCCATATTCATCACCGCAGATCTATACGCCTGAAAGGATATGATTATTCACAGGCAGGCTTGTATTTCATTACGATTTGTGTGCAGGACAGAAAATGTGTATTCGGGAAAATAGCCAACGATGAAATGATTTTAAATGATTTTGGAATTATTGCCAATGACCAATGGGCAAAATTGGCAGCAAGGTTTACAAATTTCGAATTGGATGTTTTTCAAATAATGCCCAACCATATGCACGGAATTATTTTGTTAACGGAAACCGTAGGGGCAGGGCTTGCCCCTGCCCAAAATGAAAAAGGGCCGCAAGTGTTTGCCCCGCCAAATGCCCAAAATGAAAAAGGGCCGCAAGGGATCGCCCCGACCCCGATAAAAACCGTTGGTGATATGGTGGGTGCATATAAATCATTGGTGGCAAATGAATGTTTGACACAATTCAAAATACGTCGTCCAAATGAAATGATGGGAAAATTGTGGCAACGTGATTATTACGAACATATTATTCGGGATGAACAATCCTATCAACGCATTTCAGCCTACATCATCAACAACCCGAAAAATTGGAAGTGCAAAAATTCTTTGAACAGTAAATTTTAAAGTGACAAAGCTGATTATGGCTTCAGCGTTTGAAACCTTTGCAGTTTTTCTACCAAAGCAATAGCCCCTATTTCCCTTTGTTGGCCAATTGGCCGCAGGCGGCATCAATGTCTTTACCCCGGCTTCTTCTTACCCGTACGTTTACCCTGTTTTTTGCCAGGTGATCGGTAAAACGTTGGGTGGTATCCTCATCCGGCTTGGTGAATTTGGCCCCATCGATGGGGTTGTATTCAATTACATTTACCAGGTGGGTGGGTATTTGGCGGTATATTTTTGTAAGCGCTTCCGCATCTTCAATGGAATCGTTCAGGTCCTTAAATAAAATATACTCCAGCGTAATGTCATTCTTTGTTTTTTCGTAAAAGTAGTTAAGCGCCTCGATCAGCACGGCGATGCTGTTACTTTCGTTGATGGGCATAATCTGGTTGCGCTTTTTATCGTCGGCGGCGTGTAACGACAAGGCCAGGTTAAAACGTACCCGGTCGTCGCCCAGTTGTTTAATTTGTTTGGCCACACCGGCAGTGGACACGGTGATCCTTTTAGGGCTCATGGCCATGCCATCGTTGGAGATGAGTTTATCGATGGCCCGCAATACATTTTTATAATTTAACAAGGGTTCGCCCATGCCCATAAACACCACATTGGACAACTTTTTATCAAACGATTTTTCAGATTGTTGGTTGATAAAGGCCACCTGGTTATAAATTTCATCATAATCAAGGTTGCGTTTGCGCTCCATAGTGCCGGTGGCACAGAATTTACAACTAAGGCTGCACCCTATTTGGGAGGAAACACAGGCGGTATTGCGCTTTTCAGTGGGGATCAACACCCCTTCAATCATATGCCCATCATAGGTCATAAACCTTGATTTCACCGTGCCGTCATTGCTAAATTGCGTGGTATTTATCGTTAATCGGGGCAAATCGAACCTTTCCGATAGGTGAAGACGCAGTTCTTTGGAGATATCTGTCATATCCTCAAAACCTTGTGCATTTTTTTTCCAAAGCCATTCGTACACTTGTTTCGACCGGAATTTCTTTTCACCGATGGTTTCAAAATACTTCATCAACTCCTCCAAGGCAAGGTGGCGGATGTTCTGTTTTACTGCTGTCATGCCGCAAAGATACCGTAAGTAGTTTGATTGTCAAATGCCGCTGGCTGCAGTGCGCCCGTGCAGTAAGGGTTTAACCGTAATTTAGTCACTGGCAGGTATATTAAAAAGATTGGCTTTCTTTGCAAACACATTGGGGGAACTAAATGCCGGGTTGCCCATTGGTATGCCGTTGAACCGAGCGTCGCAACGATGCGGCCTTGAAAATCTACTGCAGGTAACAAAAAAATAGTTATGCAAACTGTGTACGTAATTGATGCGGTACGAACGCCCATCGGGAGATATGGGGGTGTGCTGAGTACGGTAAGGCCCGACGACCTGCTGGCCCTGGTAATTAGGGCCCTCCTTAATCGCAACCCTTCCATAGATGTAAATGCCATTGAAGAGGTAATTGCAGGGGCCGCTAACCAAAGCGGCGAAGATAACCGGAACGTGGCGAGAATGGCTGCCCTGCTGGCGGGGCTACCCGTTACCGTTAGTGGTGTTACGGTAAATCGTTTGTGTGCCTCGGGGTTGCAGGCGATCATGGATGCCAGCCGGGCCATCCGTTGTGGGGAAG